>JAKIZQ010000049.1 GCA_022707945.1 Bdellovibrionales bacterium | reverse complement strand
CCGCCATATCTTATTACTCTATGGTTCTAAATTATCCAGATTCTGTTTATTATGAGAACGTTCTTTATAAACTTGGATGGATATACTACAGCAGAGGAAAAATAAATGAATCAGCAGATTTTTTTGTTACACTGATAGACTCTATAGATAAGAAACACGGATACGATTATAGTAATACTTTCAAAACGGAAGCAAAAAATTATATAGCCATTGGTTTTTCTGAGTCAGGCAATGGAATTAAAGATGCATATTCATTCTTTAATAACGTCGGTGGTAAAAATTATGAATATGAAATAATGACCAAAATATGTGAGCTGTATATCATGTCGGACAGGGTTAAAGAAGCAAGGTCTTCTGTTTCTTTTGTTTTGTCTAAATATCCAGATCACCCAGAGAACCCTGTTTTACAAGATAAATTAATAAGCGACCTTAGAAAATATGATAGCTACGCTGACATGAACCAAGAAAGAGAAAAGATGATAACACTTTTTGGTGATGGCTCTTTGTGGAGAGCAAGAAATATAGAAAACCTAAAAGCTGTAATGACCGCGGACAGCCTCATAGAAAAACAACTTATCTCTGTAGCGATGTACCATCAAGAAAAAGGTGACCAAACAGGAAAAAGGAGTGAATACATTGCAGCTGCAAAATTATACTATGATTTTCTAAAAAAACATCCTTCAGATCCTCTAATGATAGGTGCTCGTTATAATTATGCCCAAGTTCTCTTTAATTTAAGAGACTATGGTGGTGCGGCAAATGAGTATACTGCAGTAAGAAATTATTCTACTGACGATCAATATAAAGAAAAAAGTTCGTTTGGTGTTGTTTCAGCCTTGCAAGCAAAGCTTAAATCTACGGACAAAAAATATTATACAAAAGAAATAAAACCTCTATTGAGTAAGAGCGGAAATCTTATTCTTGCCAACAATCTTGGTGAACTAGAGAAATCTTTAGTGGACTCATGTAATAAATACGAAGAACTTAATCCAACAGGTTATAGGCTGGATGAAGTGTCTTATATGAAATCAGAGGTATATTTTAGGAATAATAGATTTGATGATGCTGTAGTTGGTTATAAAAACATAGTAAATAAGTATCCTAACTCAAAATTTTATGGAGATTCTATTAGGAATCTTATATCTATATATAATTACAAGAAGGATTATAAAGAAGTAGAATACTGGAGCAATAAACTCCTTTCGTCTAAAAATATAGCTACTTCTAGTTATAATTCTGAAGAAATAAAAAGTTTAATGACAGGATCTGTTTTTAAAAGTGCACAAAAATTAGAGAGCGAAGGCAAGTCTGTCGCTGCAGCAGATGAGTATGTAAGATTGGCTAAACAATATCCTAAATCGGAGTATTCAGATGCTGCTCTATATAATGCAGGTGTTATATATGAAAAAACAGGTAAATATAAGAGTGCTAGTTCTGTTTATGGAACGATGCTGTCTAAATATCCTAGAAGTAAATATTCTGCAGATGCGATGTTTAGATTAGCTGTTTCTCTAGAACAAGACCTTAATTTTAATAAAGCATTATATTATTATGAATTACTAATTAAAAAACATCCTGCTTCCAAATATGTTTCTGACAGCCACTATAATTCATACAGGATACGTAGATCAAAAGATGAGTATGTTAAGGCGGCAGAACATCTTGTTGTATATTCTGCATCAAGAACTAACATAAGAGAAAGATCTAACGCCTTAATGCAGGCAGCTTGGTTATATGAGAAAAGCAAAAAAGATAAGAATGCTATATCTATATATTCATCTTATGCAGAAAGGAACAAAACAGATCTTGATGGTGTGATGGAGTCATATGTTAAAACTGCTCGTATTTATGAAAAAGCAGGTAACATAAGTCAGTCCATGACTTTTTATAATAAAGCAATAAACTTGTTCAAATCATCTAAGGGAATAAATAACACCGTTGCTTCTGATTATAATGCTGAAGCAAAATTTAAAGTATTGAACAAAACATTTAACGAATATTTATCGATTAAAATAAATGATTATGATTATTCAAAACTAAAGAGCACTTATGATAAAAAAGAAAGATTGCTAAACAAGTTGACAGACGATTATCTTGGTGTTGTTAAACTTGGTGTTACAGAGTGGTCTTTGGCCTCACTCTATATGATTGGGCTTGGTTTTGATAGATTTGCAGAGTTTTTGTATGGTATACCTGTTCCAAAAGAGATTAACACAGTGGAGTTAAAAAGAGAGTATGATAATCAAATAAGGACTCAGGCTTTACCATATGAGGACAAGGCCGTTGAAAACTATGAAAAAACAATATCTGAGTCTGCTCGTCTTAAAACAGTTAATGTATGGACAAAGTATGCATATAGAAGATTAAAATATTTAAGGCCAACACAATATGGCGAAAAGAAAGAAACAATCTATGTTAATAGTCCTTCTTTGGATATACAGGACTATGGGTTTGTGGGCAGATGAATATAAAAATTATTATTTTTACATTGCCTTTGATATTGTTTTCTTGTTCAACAAAGAAGGACTTGATTGTAAAAGAGCACACAAGCAAACCTCTTGTTAGTAACGATTATTATTCTTTGGCAATGGAGAAAGCCAAACAGTTTGAGAGCAGTTCTTATTCTGACTTAAATACTTACAGGATCTCAGAAGATAATTTTATAAAAGCAATATCTTTTGATCAGGGAGATGCTGATATTTGGTTCAATATGGGGCGCTTGTATCTTTATGGTAATGAATACATAAAAGCAAAAGAGGCTTTTAAAAATGCTATAAAGTATAGAAAAGGATTCATAGAGGCTTATTCATTACTCGCTAAAACATATCTTGAGGATGGTGATAAAAACGGATCATTAAACGTGCTGCTAAAAGCTAATGAAACCATACCGAATAATGATGTAATAATGAACAATACTGCTTTGATCTATATATTATTGGGTGATCTCAACCAAGCACAAAGACTTGCTGAGCTTATAATCAAAAAGAACCCTAAATTTGTGCCAGCATATAATACTCTCGGTAATGTTTATTACTTCAAAGGTAAGTACGAGTATGCTAGGTTTATATATATAAAAGCACTAGATGAAGGGTTAGAGAACGGTTCAATATACAGCAACCTTGGCGTTGTTACAGCTAAATTAGAAGGAAGATCTCAATCCTATGATCTTCTTAAAAAAGGGACAGACCTCTCACCTAACGATCCGTATACGCATTTAAATTTAGGCGAATATTTGTTGAGCTCAGGAGATAACGAGGGAGCAATAAATGAATTTAAAAGAACCCTATCATTAAACCCTAGGCTGGTTGAAGCTATTGTTAATTTAGCTTCAGCATATTCTAACATTGGCATGTTTTTGGAAGCCAAAGAATTGTATGAAAAAGCTCTACAATATGCACCATCATATCCAGAGGCTTGCTTTAATTATGGTATATTTTTAATAGATAATCTAAAAAAACCACAAGAAGCATTGGATATGTTTAAAAGGTATGTGGCTCTTAAAAATGGAGAAATAAGTCCTTCACACAGGGTTTTTAAGTATATAAACGATATCGCTAACCAGAAGAGGGATAAATAATATGTTAAGAGTTTTATGGGCTATTGTATTAATTGTATCTTTATCTACTTTTTGTGACGATGTTTATTCTGCAAAGAAAAAGGTGGTCAAAAAAACAACATCAAAAAAAAGGCAATATGTAGATCTAGAGGGACTTGATATAACCGGTCTTATAGACAGACCAAGAACACTTTATATAATAAAGAAATCTGATATTGATTTTAGAGATAATTTTGCTGACTATGATTACACTAAGGCTATAGTTGAGGTTACTTATAATGAACCTTTCTAAAACATACTACGGAGTGGAGGTTAATTCAGATGAATTTTTATGAAACAATAGCGGTTGCATTTCAGAAAGGCGGTCCCTTTATGTATGCTATAGGCGTTGTGGCTATTTTTGTTATTGCGTTATCTGTTGATAGGTTCATAAAACTTTATTTCACTTATGCTGTAGATAGTGAACCATTTATGAAACAGATAATGAAGCTTATTTCTTCTGGAAATATAGATCGTGCTATAAAAATGTGCCAGATAAAACCTAGGGCTTCTTTGCCACAAGTTATAAAGGCAGGGCTTTTAAGGTTTGGTAAACCAACAGAGGATATAGATGGGGCTATGGATGAAGCTTCGTTGAAAGTTGTTCCACAGATCCAGTCTGGATTAAGTTTTATCGCTACTTTTGCCAATCTGTCTACTCTGCTTGGACTTTTGGGTACTATTACTGGTCTTATAAAGTCATTTGGTTCTTTGTCTGCGGCAGACCCAGCACAAAAACAACAAATGTTAGCGACCGGTATAGCGGAAGCAATGAACTGTACTGCATTTGGACTTATTGTTGCTGTAACGGCCATAGTTGTTCATAGTTATTTATCCAATAAGGCGAACAAGATGATGGATGATGTAGATAGATATTCTGTGGCTGTATTAAATCTTATATCTGAACAATATAGAACAGTCAGGAATAGATCTTCTGTTCAAGATCAACCGCCACTCCCAAACAACGAGGTCTAAAGAATGGCTTCTGGTAAAAGGAAGAAAGTTGCTGCATTAAGGAACGTAAATCTTGTTCCATTACTAGATTTTATTGTTGCTGTAATCCCAGTGTTGTTATTGTCTGTTAGCTTTACTGAATATGTTATTTTGGATGCTTCTCTGCCTGCTTTTGCAGAAGAAACCAGTGTGGTGGACACACAAGATCAAGAGCAGAAAAAACTTGGCCTTACTATAGCTATAACCACAGACGGTTTTGTCCTCGGTGGCACAGGCGGTTTACTTAGTGTTGATGGAGCTGGAACTTTAATAAAAAAGAAGAATGGTCTTTATGATTATGAATTGCTGAGTACAAAACTTTTAGAAATAAAGAAGAATTATCCAAATGAGTGGTCGATAATAATAGTGCCAGATTCAAACACAAGATTTGAAGAAATAGTGCAAACCATGGATGCATCAAGAGAAAGAAAAGAAATAGGTAAAGATGGTAATATGAAAAAAACCACGATGTTCCCCAATGTTGTTTTAGGCGGGGGAGTTGTTTAATGGGAATTAGAAAAAGAAGGGACACCACAATACCAGAGATAAACATAACAGCGCTATTAGATATGTTTGTAATGCTGTTGATATTTCTTTTGATCAATTTTAGCGCTGCAACCTCTCATAGTATAAAAACATCAGGATATATGGATTTTCCATTAAGTAGTTCCAACAAAACTCCAGTAGATATGTTGACTGTAACAGTAGATAGATACAACATAATAGTAGACGGGAGAGTGGTCCTTAAACATGACAAGGGTGTAGTGAAAAAGATGGACCTAGATGAAACAGGTTTTATGATAGAACCACTGTATAATGTGTTGTCAAAACATGCTGAAAAAACAAAATATATTTCTTCTTTTAACAAAAAACTAAAATCAGAAGGAATAATAGTTCTTCAAATGGACAAAGACATCCCATTTTCTATGTTGAGGCAGATAATGTATACAGCTGGTCAAGTTGAGTATAATGATTTTAAATTTGTGGCTCTAAAAAAATAGCGGATATAAAATGAATAGAATACCTAATATAAAAATAGGACTTTTAAGATCGGGAAGATTAATAAACGAAGTTGTTATTGATGATCTTAATGAAGTTTATGTAGGAACGTCTTTAGACAATACAATAGTCATAGACTCAGATGGTTTTTATGACAAATTTCCTCTTTTTCAGTATGTAGACGATAAATATGTCGTGAACGTTAGTGAGCTGATGGATGGCAAGATCTTTCAACAAGACAATGTTGTTTCTTTATCAGAAATAAAGAAGAGTAATGAAGTTGTATCTAAGGACAACATTGTAAGTATTCCTATATCAGAAGAAGCCAGGGGCATTTTGTTCCTCGAGGATAAAACCATACTTTTTAAGGTCTATCCGTCAGAAAGAACAATGAAAACACTGCCAAGAGAATTTAGGGCAGGAATTATTACTAGTGACTTTGATATAAGTTTTTTTTCAATATTATCATTCCTGCTCATTGCATATGTTTTTGCAGTGTATTCATTCTCAAACGTTAAATATCAAAATAATAATGAAATTAATTTTGAAAAGATACCAGAGAGATTTGCAAGGCTTATAATGGATAAACCAGAACCATTTAAGAAAAAAGAACCTCCAACAAAAGAACAGATAACCAAAAAAAGAGCTGTTTCCAATAGTGAATTAAGAAGCAGAGATAATAAAAACACTGGCAGAGGAATAAAAGATAAAAATGTTAGGAACAAGGATGTAACGATAGCTTCTAAAGGAAGATCAGGCGGTGGTGCTGAAGCAAAAAGGAGTTCGTCAGAAATAGTCCGCTCTGCTGGCATAATAGGTATTATAGGTTCAAAAGGGAGAGGCGGTACTGTTGCTAATCTTTTTCAGGAAAGTGGTTTTAATGATAAATTAGATAAAGCCTTAAAAGGTGTTTCTGGTCTTAGGGCTGGTTCGACAATACAAGAAGCAAAGATTAAAAGAGGTTCAGGTGATGCGAAAGGTGTTGATATAGGTTCATTGAAAACAACAACAGGATCTGGTCTTGTTGCTTTTGGCGAAGGGCAAGATGCTGGTGCTGTTAATATATTGGGTGACATACAACAGGAAGACGTGGGTGGGGCTGGATCTATGAGTCCAGCTATAATAGCAAAAACACTCTCTCAACATGTAAGTGCTTTTCAGTATTGCTATAATAAAGCTCTTAAGAGTAACCCAAGGTTGAGTGGGGAATTAAAAGTTATGTTCATGATTCTTTTAAGTGGTAGTGTTTCTACTGACAACATGTCTTTTAGTGGTACTGCCGCTAAAGACAAAGAACTTACTTCTTGTGTACAAAGAGTGTTTACAAGGATAAAATTTCCTAGTCCAAAAGGGGGAGAAGTTGTTGTTAACTATCCTTTGAATTTTACGGCTCAAAACTAATTAAGGAGGACAAGAGATTTGTTTAGATTTTTATTTATTGTTTCTTTGTTAATCTCTTTTAATGTTCTCCATTCAAAAGACAATATAGATTCAACAATAAAGGATTTGTTTTGTGAAAAAATAGAAAAAGAAAAAGAAATAATTAAAAAGAATAAAATAATACTTACTAGAACAGAAAATGAACTTTATAGCAAAGTTAAGAATGGCATGAAAGAACAAGAGTTTTGTATAAGGGATGGGCTGGGAGCATTAAAGACTATAGATTATGCTTATTTTTCTATATTAGACAAAATAGACAAAATGGATTGTTATAAAATTAGTGTTAAGGCTTTTAATGAATTAGAACGTATAAGAAAGGTAAATAGACTTTTTGGAGATATAAACCTTAAAATAGAGGAGTGTCTGCTTAAGAACTCTGTTGCTAGAAGGATTGGTACAAATAACGAAATGATACAAGATGATGTTTCTGAGAAGAAAGAACTTATTAATATGGATATAAATGTTCCAGAAGATTATCCAGCGGCGAGGTCTCCATTCAGATGATGTCTTTATTAAGAATTATAATAGCTTTATTGACTGTGTTTTCATTAAACGCATATGGAAAATTCTATGTGAAAGATTCTGTTTCATTGTTGGGTGGTTTTGACACGAATTGTTTATATATGGAATCTTCTTCTGGTTTGGATTATTTAATGAGAGTTGATCCAGAGGTTGATATCTTTTTTGATAGAAGAGAATTTGTTTTTAATCTCGGCGGCGGAATAGATTATAATAGATATTTTAAAAACACTTCACAAAGTTGGTTCACTTGGAAATTTAATGGTGGAGTAAGTTTAAAACCAGACGAAGACTCTGTCTTTTATCTAAATAACAAGTATAACAACAATAGCGACCCTGTATTGATGGATACAGAAACTAGGGCTAAATGGAACATGTATTCTGTTCGTGCGGGTATGGATCATAAGACGCAAAGCAAGGCGTGGGAATTTATAAGCGGTCTTTCAATGGATATTAAAGAATATGACGATGATATCTATG
>JAKIZQ010000048.1 GCA_022707945.1 Bdellovibrionales bacterium | reverse complement strand
TGTTAAAAAGCTTGTGCTTATGAGGAATAAGGCGGCAAAAGAACTTGGTTTTAAGAACTACCACCAAATGATGCTTAAATTAAATGAACAGGATCCAAGAGAAATAGAGGCCTTGTTCAACGAGCTAGATAGACTTACAAGACCAGCTTACACAAAGCTTAAAAATGAAATGGATACTGCTTTAGCAAAAAGGTATGGAATAAAAAAGAATGAGCTTAGGCCATGGCACTATCAGAATAGATACTTCCAGGAAGCTCCTCAAATTTACGATATTGATCTTGATCCTTATTATGAAAATGCCAATATAGAAAAATTAACAAAAAATTATTTTAACAGCATAGGAATGAACATAGACAGCCTTATAAAGAACAGCGACCTCTACGAGAAAAAGGGGAAATATCAACATGCTTGTTGCGATAATTTAGACAGGAAAACGGACATTCGAGTAATATGTAATATAACTCCTTCACAAAGATGGATGGACACTTCTTTGCATGAATTTGGCCACGCTGTATATGAAAAATATCTAGATCAGGATATGCCGTGGATATACAGGGAGCCAGCACACATCTTTACAACAGAAGCTATAGCTATGTTGTTCGGAAGAATGGCCTCTAACGCCAATTGGATGCAAGATATGTTAGGAATAACAGATCAAGAAAAAAACAAAATATATGAAACCAGCAAGAAAATATTAAGAATGGAACAACTTGTTTTTAGCAGATGGTCCCAAGTAATGTACAGGTTCGAAAAAGCAATGTACGAAAACCCGGATCAAGATTTAAACAAACTATGGTGGAACCTTGTTGAAAAGTATCAACTATTAAAAAAACCAGCCAAGAGGAATATGCCTGATTGGTCGACTAAAATACATGTAGCACTATATCCAGCCTACTATCATAACTATTTAATGGGTGCACTCCTTGCTTCGCAATTAAACCACTATATAACAAATAATATCCTAGATAAGAACAATGGTTATGATCAGAGCTATGTTAACAGAAAAGATGTTGGAGAATATTTTATAAACAAAGTATTCTACCCCGGCAGAAGTATTGACTGGAAAGAAATGACAATAAAAGCTACAGGCGAAAAGCTAACAGCAAAGTATTACGCAAAGGATTTTGTTAAATAGAGATCACACAACTTATTTAGTCGTAGACATAACTCGCAGCAAGCTATAGCCGGTTTGTACTCTAAGTAGCATTTCGTTAAAATTATATTTTGTAACAAACTCGTTAACAAAACTGCTTCTATTCAAGATAGATTCAAGTTGAACGCCATCTTTGTAAGAAGGATTTGTTAAAGACAGACCCTCACCCAATATTCCAAGCCTTTTTGCACCGTCCATAACCAAAAGCTGATTTTCTCTTACGCCAAGTTCTTCAAGCTGAGAAGCAAGTATTACTGTAAGTATAAAAAAGTCTTCATAATTATTTTGCCAAGCAAGGTTCTGGTAAAGATAACTATAAAGACCACCACTCCCATTGATACCAAACAACAACTTTACGTCTTCAGAAGTAAGAGCACTATTATGATCCATCGATATAGTAAGAAGAGAAAGGATCTTTTCACTGGTGAACATATCCTCTGAATCATATTCTAGACCACAATTAATTTTATATTGGTCCAACAGCAACATCACTTGTTCTCTGGTAACTATCTTAGGACCCAATATTAAAGATGAGTTCTTCTTAACATTATATTTTATATTCGAAAGCACTAGGCGCTCTTTATCATTTTGCTTATTTAGTCCATCGACGTGTTTTTCATATTCATCAGGAGAACTTTTAAACATTTTATTAATATATCTAAAATCTCCTTCGTGTGATATCACACAATCATTAAGTGCTTCGGATAAATTAACGAGGGTGTTCTTATTGAATAACGAGAATTCTATTAGCTCAAGATCTATTACAGAAGGCAATTCTACAAGTTGCCTATACATAAGATGCACCAATAATTTATCCAAAGTTTTCTTTTCTTTTTCATCTGCCATTTTATAAAAAACATCAAACCTGTTCTTTATGTCTAGGAGCTTTTTATCTTTCCACGGGAACTCTGTGTAATCAAGAGCCTCTATAAGATCAGGCCTATAAGACTTAAAAAACGCTTCTTTAGTTCTAATTATATACATCCAAGAAACCACCATAAGCCTATCGTTCGCACTAATATCAAGGCCGAACCACAACTCAAGATTATCGTAACTTGGCCAAATATAATGTCCTTCATTAATATTCTCTATAACCTCGTCTGCAAACGTATCATATTCTTCTAACTCAGCATCTTTACTAAGCAGATCTCCATAAAAAACATTAGACATATTTTTAGCATCAACTCCATCTGCACAAAAAAAGCCCATAAAATGTAACAACTCTTTCTCTCCATTTGGGACTTGTGCAAGAATAGGAAAAGATACCAAAGATAAAACCAAAAGTTATTAAAGTTCTTTTAAACAAAATGATAAACTCCTTATGCTATTAAGGCCAATATATATCATGCAATAAATATGCCTTGCAATAAATTAAGGATTACAAGGTCTTACAAAACATACAGCGAATATACACTGTATAAATGTAAAAAAAATAAACATTAAGTTTGTCTTTTCTTTCTACAAAAGGTAGAAAAATACAATGGAAAAATCAAGAGCCGCACTATTGTCCGTATTCTCTGCTCTGCTACTTACGGTCCTAAAATTCATAGTTGGAATAGCCACTAACAGTTTGGGTATAATATCAGAAGCAATTCATTCACTAATAGATCTTGGTGCGGCACTATTAACTTTATTTGCTGTAAAAGTATCCGACGTTCCTGCGGATGACACACATCATTATGGACATGGTAAAGTTGAGAGTATTTCTGCTTTCATAGAAGTAATAATGCTCTTAGCAACTTGCATATACATAATTAACGAAGCTGTTCTAAGATTAAAAGGAAAACCTGCAGACATAGACGTAAATATATATGCCTTTGGCGTAATGTTCATTTCTATCATAGTGGATATAACAAGATCCAAAGCCCTCTATAAAACGGCAAAAAAAACTAACAGCAGGGCTTTAGAGGCTGACGCCCTTCATTTTGCCTCTGATATATGGAGTTCTTTAGTAGTAATAGTTGGATTAATAGGAGTAAAATTTCTAGGATTTGAACAGGCAGACGCTATAGCTGGACTAATAGTATCTATTTTCGTTATTGTTTGTTCCGTAAGATTATCCATAAAAACTATAAATGAGTTAATGGATAAAGCACCAAAAAAACTAAGAAACGACATCTATAGAATAATTAAAAGTGTCCCAAACGTTTCCTCTGTGCAAAAGTTAAGAATACGTACCTCTGGCAATACCATCTTTACAGACATGACACTGCTTGTAGAAAGTAGCCTTTCTGTTGAAAAAGCCCACGATATAGCTAACAACGTAGAAAAAAACATAAAAGATGCTTTTCCTCAAGCAGATATAACTCTGCACTTAGAACCAAAAGGTGATTCAACAACAAAATCCTTAAACGCTAAAGAAAAAGTTGAAAAAATACTTCACGAGCACCGAAGCATGTTTGACTCATATCATGGGCTAAGCGTGATGTGCCATGATATGCACCACATAATAAGTGTTCACCTTGAACTTGACAGGAATGCTACGGTGCGTGAAACACACGCAATATGCTTACACCTTGAAGAAGACATAAAAGACGCTATACCAAAAAGTAAGATAACCATACATGTTGAACCATCAAAAAAGAAATAGTGATTATTTTATATTTGCCAATAATTACAACTGAATATATAAGAGAAAACCTAAAATGACGAATACTCTAATGGAGGTCCCAAAAACACTATGAGAACTAAAGGATTACTTTATTCCATGTTGATCTTTGGAGTAGTAGGATTGTTATTCTTACTAACAGGTTCATTAACAGCACAAACTTCTGAACAAACACTTAGGTATATACCTAACATTTGGTTCATAGCACCAATAGGAGCAATATCAGGGTTGTTTTTTGCATGGTATTTTTATAGATCGATAATGAAAAAAGATGAGGGCAACACAGAAATGAAACGTATAGCACAGGCTGTACGTGAAGGAGCAATGGCATATCTTTATCGCCAATACAAAGTGGTTACCTTATTCTTTATTTGTATATTTGGTGTGTTCTTTGTCATGGCATTCTACCTTGGTGTGTTGCCAAAACTAGTTCCTTTTGCATTCCTCACTGGAGGTTTCTTTTCTGGTCTGTCTGGATATCTTGGTATGAAAACAGCGACTAACGCTTCAGCAAGAACAGCACAAGGAGCAATGAACTCTTTGAACGAAGGATTACAAATAGCCTTTAGAGCAGGAGCTGTAATGGGCCTAGTAGTTGTTGGGCTTGGTCTTTTAGATATTTGTATTTGGTTCTATGCACTTTTAAATTGGACTTCTTATGATCTTTCACAAGTAACACTTACTATGCTTTGTTTTGGAATGGGTGCTTCTTCTCAGGCTCTATTTGCAAGGGTTGGTGGTGGTATATTCACCAAGGCCGCAGACGTTGGAGCAGACCTTGTTGGAAAAGTAGAGGCAGGGATACCAGAGGATGACCCAAGAAACCCAGCAACCATAGCAGATAACGTTGGGGATAATGTAGGTGATGTAGCAGGAATGGGAGCAGACCTTTATGAATCATATTGTGGTTCTATATTGGCGGCGGCATCACTCGGCGTAACAGCTGTTGCTAGTCATGAATTTTCTACTCAAATAAATTATCTTATAGTTCCAATGGTAATTGCAGGCATTGCAGTTTTCTTATCTGTACTTGGCATATTCTTAGTAAGAACAAAAGAAGGAGCAAGCATGAAACAGCTCCTTAATGCTCTAAATACTGGAATCTATGTTTCTTCTATATTGGTAATCATTGCATCTTATTTAGTCGTAAAAGCATTAATACCAGAAAGTATGGGTATATTCTGGTCTATACTCGTAGGATTAATAGCTGGATTAATAATAGGAAAATCTACGGAATACTACACTTCATTCGACTACAAACCAACAAAGGGCGTAGCCAACAATGCTGTAACAGGTCCTGCAACAGTTATTATAGACGGTATTGCTGTTGGGATGATGTCCACTTGGATACCCGTATTAACAGTTGTAGTGGGAATATTCCTTGCGTACGGAATACCCGGTGGTTTCACTAATCCTTCTATGGGGCTATATGGAATAGGCGTTGCCGCAGTTGGAATGTTATCTACTCTTGGTATAACACTAGCAACAGACGCTTACGGTCCTATAGCAGATAACGCCGGTGGTAATGCGCAAATGTCAAAACTAGATCCTTATGTAAGAGAAAGAACTGACGCATTAGATTCACTAGGCAACACCACTGCCGCAACAGGTAAAGGTTTTGCAATAGGCTCAGCGGCATTAACTGCACTTGCTCTTTTAGCCGCATACATAGAAGAAGTAAGGAACGCATTTCTTCACATAGGTATAAATACCTTAAATCTTGTTGGACTTGGAGAAGTTGCTGTAAGAGACATGAGCTTGTCTAACTGGGCGTTGTATTTTGATGTAAGTCTATTAAACCCAAAAGTCCTTATAGGCCTTTTCATAGGCTCTATGTTAACCTTCCTCTTCTGTGCTATGACCATGAAAGCGGTTGGCAGAGCCGCAAGATCGATGGTGGAAGAAGTAAGAAGACAATTTAAAGAAATAGCTGGCATAATGGAAGGTAAAGCAAAACCTGATTATGCAAGGTGTGTTGATATTTCTACAAAGAGCGCTCAAAGAGAAATGATACTACCATCGCTAATAACTTTAATAGCTCCAGTAGCAACTGGGTTAATATTTGGTGTAGCCGGTGTGCTTGGACTTTTGGCAGGAGCTTTAGCTACAGGTTTCATACTCGCTGTAATGATGGCTAACGCCGGTGGAGCATGGGACAACGCTAAAAAATATATAGAATCTGGTAACTACGGAGGGAAAGGTAGCGGCGCTCACAAAGCTGCTGTAGTTGGTGACACCGTCGGAGATCCTTTTAAAGATACCTCTGGACCATCTTTGAACATATTGATAAAGTTCATGTCAATGGTGTCTGTGGTCTTTGCAGGACTGGTAGTAAAATACTCACCACAAATAATGTTATACATAGAAAATTTACTTAAATAATTAATAAAGAAAGGAGACAAAAAAATGGGACCGATATCAAATTTCATAGAACAACATTACAGGCATTTTAACGCCGCGGCGTTAAAAGATGCATCAGTTGCCTATAAAGAGCACGTAGAAAAAGGCGGAAAAATGCTGGTTACACTTGCAGGTGCAATGTCTACAGCAGAATTAGGAATATCCTTAGCGGAAATGATAAGGCAAGACAAGGTGCATGGAATATGCTGTACAGCGGCAAATCTTGAAGAAGACCTTTTTCATCTTGTTGCCTGTGAGCACTATATAAGGATACCTAATTACAGATATCTCACAAAAGAGGATGATAACAAACTTTACGAAAAACACTGTAACAGAGTTACAGACACCTGCATACCAGAAGAAGAAGCGATGAGAAGACTCGAGAAAGCATTAAAAGACCTTTGGATAGACAACGATAAAAATGGTAGAAGTATGCTCGCTCACGAATATTACACAACATTAATAAAGAATGGTTCACTAAAGAAATACTATCAAAAAGATGAAAAAAGTTCTTGGTTGGTAGCCGCAGCAGAAAAGAATTTACCAATATTCGTTCCGGGATGGGAAGATTCAACTACTGGTAACATGTTCGCTGGAGCCGTGCTTAAGGGAGAAGTAAAAAAAGTTGAAACAGTTAAAACTGGTATTCATTACATGATGAGCTTGTCTGAATGGTATAAAGAAACATCAAAGAAAAGCAGTATTGGTTTCTATCAAATAGGTGGTGGTATCGCCGGAGATTTCCCTATTTGTGTAGTTCCAATGATGCATCAAGATATGGGTGTAGAAGTTCCTTTGTGGGGATACTTCTGCCAGATAAGTGATTCAACTACCTCTTATGGATCATACTCTGGAGCAACACCTAATGAAAAAATAACTTGGGGTAAACTTGGAGTGAAAACACCTATGTTCGTCGTAGAATCTGACGCCACTATAGTTGCTCCATTAATGTTCGGGTATATACTTGGATGGTAAGATCATTAGCCTTAGTAACATCTTTAATATTAGTTCTTGCGTCCTGTTCTAATTGGATGACAGAAGATGAAGAAGCAAGATCTGAATTAAGTGGGAACTATAATACATCTTGTGTTAGTTCCGTTGTAATAGATTCTTCTAAGTACATCATGTCAACGTTCTCTAGTACATACTCAAGTGATGCGAATGCTATCAAATTAATAAATACGATAAGTTCTGATGCTAACTGCAAAGAAAAATTTGTGACTTTTGAACAGGCTGGGAGTCTTGAAATTGGTGCTGTAGACGGAGATACAGATACTTTATTAACAAGCAGTATTGCCTATAACGACACAACAGTGCAAGCTTATAAAGCTAATATATATTTAACCAACACCTATATAACACCACATACAGAAGAAGCTGCAGATATATTAACAAGTATCTTTGGTGGAACAGAAAGTTTTGTATCAGGACAAAAAGTGGATATTAGTGATATACAAGGGACTTATTTCCCATATTTGCCAGCTTTAAATACATGGTTATACATTTTGATATATAGAACAGGAAACATGTTAATTGCTAATGATTTTACTACGAACGCTTCTCAAAGAACGAACTCTGAATTAAAGACCGACAGTCCTTGGATACAAGACTAAAAATAAAAAACTGGGGTGAGTGACGGGGCTCGAACCCGCGACCACCGGAACCACAATCCGGTGCTCTACCAACTGAACTACACTCACCATACATTAAATTAACAGCGCTTAAAAATGGTACATCCGACAGGACTCGAACCTGTGACCTACGGATTAGAAATCCGTTGCTCTATCCAGCTGAGCTACGGATGCACACTTAAAAGCAGGCAAGTATATACGATATCTAAGAAAAGCTTTCAATATATTCTTTTTATCTTTTTGCCAGCATTATTAACAGTATCCATATTAACCTGTATGAGCCTTGGCTCGAAAGGCTTTGGGACCCTTCCAAAACAAACTCCCATGGTTTCA
>JAKIZQ010000047.1:5274-8140 GCA_022707945.1 Bdellovibrionales bacterium | reverse complement strand
CCCCTTTCAGGCTCGTTCTCTAGTCCTTTAATGGCATCATTCCAGTCGTTAGGGTCATATGCATCAACAAAGTACTCAACCTTAAGTGCAGAACTGATCTTTGTAAAACTATCCAGCCTTTTTTTGTATTCCTCTAGAGGCTGAATATTAGAATTAGAGAAAAATCCAAGTAAATCAAAATCCTTCCCAAGTTCATTAAAAGGATTTGCAGAACAAGGGCCACAACAGGCATGAATAAGCAGTTTTTCCTTCATAGCAGGAATAACTTATAGTTAAGCCCAACTTTGAGGTCAACTTAAAGATTTGTTGATTGCCAAAAATCGTCACCAGTGTTAGACTTGCTCTTGGTATGGGGTTTGGGGAATCAATAAAAAGTCTTGTATTATTCAGCCTTAAGAAAGGTTTTGGAGAAGTTCGTTTTGAAGAAGGAAAATTGCCCTTTATTGTTAATGCTGATGGTAAAAAAGCAAAAATAAACGGGATAATGCCTTTAAACAAAGAACAGCTTGGAGTTGCAAAAAGGACCTTCCTAAAAGGAGAGCATTATAAAGTAAATGAAATCTCTGGCCACAACCTATTAATAACAGACATCGGGACTGGAATAATGTTCAGGGAAATACCAGTCGTAGATAGACCAACAAGTTATGATCCAAAATTAGAAGCGGCCTGTCTTTCTAGAAGAGGTTTAATCTTATGCGAATACAACGATCAAAAAGAACGAACATACAGGACCTACTCTATTTCTAGTATAGCTTCTTATTCAAGAAATTCTAACATTGCCGTAATAGAGACCAGCAAATACTTTAGTATGAAAAAAGGTATATCAAATATAACTTATATATTTCGTCCAGACATAGAATTAAATACCGTATTAAGACTAAGTGATCAGGTTACTTTCGACGTAATTGTATGCCCAGACTGCAAAGATACAGATTCTGCATTGGTATTGAACAATATGGCAAAAGAAAAACTGGTAATAGCTGGCATAGATCCTGAACTGAAAGGATGTTTTGATACTGATAACATAATATATGGTGCAAAAGAAAAAAAGAAAGGTGTAACACTGTATCCTGAATCTATAATAAAGAACTTAGAGGTAGAACATGCCTGATTTTTATTACGAGGGTGTATCAAGAGAGGGCGAAAAACTTAAAGGACAAGTTTTTGCCGACAATGAAACAGATCTTAGAGTAAAACTAAGATCCCAAAAGATTAGACCTGTAAAAATAAAAGAACTTGCTCCAAGAAAAGCTGGTGTGGTCATCAAAAAAAGCCCTCATGATGCCAACACTTTCAGCAACGAAGAAAAACTATTCTTTGTAAAAGAACTTCTAGTAATGTTCAGGGCCAACCTTACAATAACACAGGCCTTAGACGTTATTTCTGCGGAAGGTTCTACTATAAACATGAAGAACACTGCCAGCGCCATAAAAGGATATATGGAAACTGGCATGACCTTTTCACAGGCTTTAAGCAGATTTCCAAGACATTTTGATAACCTTTTCCTTAACCTTTGTGCAGCAGGAGAACTACGAGGACGTTTAGAAGAAACACTGGAACAGTGGTTAGATTATTTCAAAAAAGAACAGGAAATAAATTCAATAGTAAAAAAGACCGTATTATATCCTATAGCCGTAACACTTATAATACTGTGTGCGATGGTAATAATAGTCGTGGGAATAGCACCAGTATTCGTGCACATCTATAGAAGTTATGGACAAGAGTTGCCCGTATCGTTGGTAACTGTTGCCACCATGGGCGATATAATAAAACAAAATCTTTTGATTATAGTTGGGGCATTACTGCTGACAATAGGTTTTATCTACCTCTTAATAAAGAATAAACTGATCCGTCCAAGTTTTGATAATCTTTTATTTAATATACCGACCTTGTCCTCTTTTTTTAAGGATGTTTATACCTTAAAAACATCTCTCATACTTAACATCTGCATAAGATCTGGAATATCACTTACTAGAGCTTTAGAACTCGCTGCAGAAAGAATAGGCAACCATGTTTTTGAAGAATGTCTTTTGAGAGCAAAAGAGGCTACTTCAAAAAGTGAACCAGCATCACATGTTTTTGCAAAAAGTGGTCTTATGAGGCCAATGGCAGTACAAATATTCAGCGTAGGAGAAATAATGGGTTCACTCCCAGACATGCTAACAGAATTAAACTCACATCTTAGCGATGAAATAAAAAAACTAAGCACAGTGTTTTCTTCAACCATAGAGCCTGTAATACTTACTGTGGGTGGTCTTTTGATAGGGGCTTTATTAACAAGCTTCTTTATACCGGTATTCACCTTATTGAGTAAGATAAAATGAAGATGGATAATTTTGTAAAAATAGCGGCCATCCTTGCACATGAGATACGTAACCCAGTATCTTCTATAGCAGGTGCAGCACAACTAATAAGGTCTGATAAAGAGGTTTTAAATAACGACGAGCAAAGAATAAAACTAATGGGAATAATAGAAAGAGAAACAGAACGACTTACCAACCTGGTAGAAGAATTTCTTGTTTACTCTGGTTCAGAAAAAAGAAAAAATGACCCAGTTAACCTTACAGAAGTACTTAACCGATCAATCAATAATATTAAGACCAACGCAGAATATTCATTAAAGAACATTAAAATAGATTTTAAGGATCAAGCTCACGACTTCATAATGAACGGGGACGAACAAAGATTAATTCAAGCATTCGATAACATATTATTAAATGCCGTGCAGGCAAGCTCTGCTAATTCAACCATAACTGTTCAAACAAAAGAAATGACAGAGGGCATGTTCATAACAATAACTGATCAAGGTGTAGGCATACCAGAAGTTTCTATAAAAGAAATCTTTGAGCCATTCTTTACTACAAAA
>JAKIZQ010000047.1:0-5224 GCA_022707945.1 Bdellovibrionales bacterium | reverse complement strand
GGACTTGCAATAACATGGAACATCATAAATGCACACTCGGGAAATATTGAAGTCAGCAATTCAAACACAACAAATGGTGCTGTTTTTAAGATATGTTTTCCAAGAATAAAAATGTAGGTGAATTAAATGTCTGAATACAAGGGAAAGATACTTATTGTAGACGACGAACAAAGCATAAGGGAGTTCATGGAACTCTTGTTGTCTAAAGAAGGATATCTTGTACACACAGCGTCAAACGCTATCGAAGCATTAAAATCACACGAAAAGGAACATTTTGATCTTATCTTCATGGACGTACAAATGCCACTCATGTCCGGTATAGAGGCTCTTGCCGCTTTCAAAAAACAGGATCCAACGGTTGAGATAATAATAATAACTGCTTTTGGTACTACAGAGATAGCCATAGATGTCATAAAGAAAGGCGCATATGACTTTATAGCAAAACCGTTCAAGATAGACACCCTTTTAAGTACAGCTTCTAAGGCAATGGATAAAAGAAAGCTCTCATACGAAAATATAATGTTAAAAGCACAAATAGGAGATAAATATACTTACTGCGACATGGTTGGTTCTTCTGCTCCAATGTTAATGCTTTACGAGATGATAAAAATAGTTTCACAAACTACTACAAACATCCTTATAACCGGAGAAAGCGGAACAGGTAAAGAATTAATAGCCAAGGCAATACACAACAATGGCCCTCTTAATAAGAATCCTTTTGTAATAGTGAATTGTGGAGCTATGCCAGAGAACCTTATAGAGAGCGAGTTGTTCGGTCATAAAAAAGGATCTTTTACTGGTGCCATAGCAGACAAAGAAGGTCTTTTTGAAGCCGCGAATAATGGCACCATCTTTTTAGACGAGGTTGGAGAAATACCACTTCATGTACAAGTAAAACTACTAAGGGCTATACAAGAAAGAACTATAAGAAGAGTGGGTGACACTAAAGACATCTTGGTGAACGTAAGACTAATATGTGCGACCAACAGGGACCTTTCAGAAATGGTAAAGAATGGTTCGTTCAGAGAAGATCTTTTCTATAGGCTAAACGTTATTCAAATAAAAGCACCATCTTTAAGAGAGCGTGGAGAAGACATTGCAATGCTTGCAAAGTTCTTTATGGAGAAATATTCAAATAAACTAAGAAAAGAAATACAAGGGATCGCTCAAGAAGCTCTTCTTACACTAAAAAAATACAGATTCCCAGGTAACGTAAGGGAACTCGAGAACATCATGGAAAGAGCAGTTGCGCTTTGTGCAGAAAAAATAATAAAGGTAAAAGACCTACCTCATCACGTAACAGATATTTCATCACAAACTAACTTCAGCATAAACAAAAATGACAGTGTAATAAAATTCAACATAAATGAAGTACCAGAATCTGGTTTAGAACTTGAAAGGATAATAGCCGATCTTGAAAAAGATATTATACAAAAAGCACTTAAAAAAACTGGCGGAGTAAAAAAGAAAGCCGCTAAATTATTAGGTATAACATTCCGTTCTATGCGCTACAGACTTGAAAAATACGGTATGGAGTAAGAATTCTCTTTATTAATTGAGTGTTTTTCTGTATTATGAGTGAACAATTATTTGTTATTATCAGGAGGTTTTATGATCAAGGCAATGATCGCGTTACTATTAGGCCTAACCATAGGAGTAAGTGCTTCTGCTGAAACCTTAGACAATTCTCTGTTTGGCGAATATGTAAAATGTTACTACGAGCTAGCGGAATTGAACTCGTCCTCTGATTTTACTATTTATAAGTCTATAACGTTCACTCCTCAAGAGATAAAGAGAATGGATAAATCTTTTGAAACAAAACATGATCTCTACATCTTTACAAGTGAAGGGTTCTATGGAATTAATAGTGGTGGATTAAATAAAAAATATTGTGCTGGCTGTGAACCGATAGAGAACTACTCATGTGCATACAACTTCATGGTAAATGCTGGAAGCACAAACTATAACCTTTGTTACTCTAAAACTTGGGAAGGCGGAGATAGTTGTAAAGAAACAGTTCTTGATGGTAGTTGCCAAGATTACGATATAAATGTCAAGAATGTAAAAATGTTAAGCGTTGAATTAAAATTAGCTATAAAGGGACAACAGTTAGATCAAAAATATTTTTATTCAATGTTATATCCAACATTACAAAAAATGTATTTTAACCTAACACAGAGGTACATATGGACATCAGATATGATGTTCAATATCTGCGGTAACAGTGACACAAATAAAAAACAAATGCTAATAAGGGACCAGCCGTATGACGAAGAATCAAATAAAGCATTCAACGCTAGAAGCAAGGATAGAATAAAAGAGATAAACACTATAGCGAACGGAAAAGCATGCTTTCCTGCTTGCAAAAGAATAGACAAGAACGAAGCAGATAACGGTAGAAAAAGCAGAATAATAACTATTGTTAAAGAAGAAGATAAAAAAACAAGTGGAAGCAACCCAAAGACAACAAGTGTTAAGCACAAATAGCAAAAAGGACTATCAATTTAATATACGTCGCCGTTCTCTCTAACTTTCAGGTCTTCATAAGGACCAGCAACGCGTCTGTAATACTCTTGCTTAATACATTCAAGAGCGCCAACGGCTTCGTTAACTTCTGAATACCTTATATCATAAAGTTGTTTCAAAAGGCAACTAACAGAGTAATTCAATACTCCTGCCCTGTTCTCTTTACCTGTTTCCTTGATTGCATCTGCAAGTTTCTTGATATGTGCATCAACCACTGTTCTTTGTTCTTTCTTTATATAAGGCACCTTACACCTCCATTATTACGTTTCTATTGGTTATTGCAGTTGTGTGTCTCTTTAATACTGGCTCTGCAAGCTTGATTGCATTAGCCATAGCTTTCTCGACAAAGAACCTTGTAACAACCCTCTTTCTTTCTTCATTAACAGAAAGTTTTAACATCCTATACCCTATAAAAAGCTCACAGGACATGTCTACGACGTTCCTTGCAAAGTAATTAAGGAACTCTTTGTCATTCCTTTCAGAGAATTCATTAAGACATCTATTCAAAAGTCCCTTTATTGAATTAAGATTCTCTTTAATGCTGTGCAATTCTCTTGGATAATTATATTCCTCATATTCTTTTAAAAGTTCATCCAAAGTGCCGTTAACGATACCGCCTATTGCCGCAATTACTTGAAGCTGTGTAGTGCCTTCATAGATGTTCGTTATTCTTGCATCCCTTGCAAATCTTTCTACAGGGAAGTCCTTCATAAAACCTGTACCACCATGTATCTGTATAGCGTCATAAGTAACACGGTTGGACATTTCTGTTGAATAAGCTTTTGCCATTGGTGTTAATAATCCTGCTATCGCTGAATACTTCTTCAACAGGTTTTTATATTCCTGATTTGTCTCGTTGTGTTCGCTAAGTTCTGTATAGACCTTCTTAAGATCAACATAACGACATGTTTCATAAACTATCGCCCTAGCACCCTCTATTTGTGCTCTCATGTTTGTAAGCATGTCGTAAACTGCAGGAAAGTTTATTATTGGTTCGCCAAATTGTTCTCTTTCCTTTGCATATTTTAGAGCTTCCCTATAAGCAGCTTCTGCAATACCAAGTCCCTGTGCAGAAACACCAAGACGAGCTCCGTTCATTAACGCCATAACGTAACGTATCAAGCCCATTTTTCTTTTGCCTATTAATATAGCCGGTGTGTTATTGAACTGCATTTCACAAGTAGGTGAACCGTGTATCCCGAGTTTGTGCTCTATCCTTCTTATTTGTACTGTATCGTCCTTTTCTACAAGGAACATAGAAAGACCTCTGCCGTCTTTGCTACCTGCTTCGCTCCTTGCAAGTACAAGAGATATATCTGCACAACCATTGGTTATAAAACGTTTAACTCCATGAAGATGCCATTTGCCTGTTTTCTCATCTAATATTGCTCTTGTTTGAACTGCCTGAAGATCTGAACCTGCATCTGGTTCTGTTAGTATCATCGCACCTGTTACTTTTCCAGAGGTGAACATTGGTAGATATTTTTGTTTTATCTCTTCTGAGGAGAATTCATAAATGGTTTCTCCTATATCCTGAAGCCCAACTATGTTCATAAGACTAGCGTCAGCACGAGATACCATCTCTATTACCATGGTAGAAACCGTAGTAGGAAGATTAAGACCACCGTAACGTCTTGGTATGGTCATACCACCAAGATCAGCTCCAAGGATTGCTTTTAGGTTTTCCTTGGTTCCTCTAGCGTACTCAACTCTGCCTTTATCAAAACCACAACCTTCTTCATCAACACTTTCAGAATTAGGAGCTACTACATCGCCCATTATCTGACCTGCGACCCTAAGTATCTCTACATAATTCCTTCTAGCCTCTTTAACATTACGTGGAGCATAATCGTAGGTTTCTGCTTCCTTAAAATTATCCTCTTTTATTGTTATTATCTCGTCTATATCTGCATGCTCAAGGTGAAATAAAAGATCTTTATTATCTTCAAAAAAGTTAGCCATATTAAATATCTCCTCTTACTTTTTACTTACATCTGTTTTTTTATAAGCTTCTATCATCATCGGTATAACGGCATTAAGATCACCAACTATCTTTACGTGAGCAAATTTGAATATAGGTGCATCTGGATCGTTGTTTATAGCAATTATCTTTAGCGCCTGGTCCATACCTGCCTTGTGTTGTATACTGCCAGAAATACCACAAGCTATATATAGTTTGGGTCTGACAGTTACACCTGTTTGACCAATTTGACGTTCTGGTTCAGCAAAGCCAGCATCTACAGCTGCTCTTGAGGCACCTACTTCTGCACCCAAGATATTAGCTAATTCATACAATAATTGAAAATTTTCTTTACTTCCCATACCATAGCCACCAGCTACAATAATATTTGCATTTTTGATATTAATCTTTTGTGGTTCTACATGTCTTTCTATAGTTTGTAAGATAAAATGCTCAGGTTTTAGAATTTTTTCAGTATCTATCTTAGAAATTTTACTATTATAGCTATTTGAAATAATTTCTTTTTTCATCACACCTTCTCTAACAGTAGCCATTTGAGGACGAGTTTCAGGATTAATAATGGTAGCAATGATATTACCACCAAATGCTGGTCTTATTTGAAGAAGTAAATTTTTATATTCTTTTTGAGATTTCGGTTCTATATGTGAACCAATAGCTAGCTCGGTACAATCAGCAGTTAATCCGCAACGTAAAGCAGAGGCCACTCTAGGAGCTAAA
>JAKIZQ010000046.1:5310-8313 GCA_022707945.1 Bdellovibrionales bacterium | reverse complement strand
TCAGTTAGTGGTCCCTAAATTCTCTATCATAGACCCTGAACTCACAAACACAGTCCCAAAAGATTACCTTGTTGACGGTGCAGTGGATATAATTTGTCATGCAATAGAAACATACCTTTCTAATACAAAAAAATTCAGCATACAGGATTACCTTACACTTGGAATAACAAGAACTGTTAAGAACAGCATAGAAGCACTATTAGAAAACCCCTCAAACATAGATGCAAGAGCTGACCTTTGCTGGAGCTCTAGTGTTGCAATGATGGGATTGCTTGGCACAAGACAAGGTGGTTGGCCGATACATCTTATAGAACATGCAATAAGTGGTATTTACGACGTATCTCATGGTCTTGGGTTGGCACACCTAATCATACCAATACTTGAATTCAATCAACCTTATAACAGTAAAAAAACTCTAGAACTCATAGGTTTTATGCTACACGAAAATACTGCTCACTATAAAGATCACGACAAAGCATTAAAAGACCTAGAACAGTGGTTAAACAGCATTGGTGCTTTACGTAAATTAAGCTCGAGTACAAACAAGATAGACGTAAAAGCAGTAGCAGAAAAAACCATAGAGGTTAGTGGCAACAAAGAAGGATATATTTACGGTGTCGTTCCTATGTACGCTAAAGACATACAGAACATATTATTAAAAGCGAACATATAAAATTATATATTAAATATGGATTTAAATGCTTTTGCATTAGTCCTAGAAACTGGAATTTCTTCTGTTTGAACGTCTTCTAACCTAAGTAATAGACCACCAGAGTCTTCGTTCTTTATCTCTCTAACTTTTTTTATGTTCACTATATATGCACGATGAACTCTAACGAATTTTTTGTTATCAAGGTCTTTTTCTATATCATCAAGAGTTCTGTATGTTGTTGAATATTTTTCTGCTCCACACTTTATATAAACAACAGAATCCTCTACACCAACAAAAGATATTTCTTCTTCTGGTATAAGTACCATCCTATTAAGTCTTTTTGCCGCTATCCTGTTTATACACTGTTGCCCACTGGTATACTTCAGGACTCTAGACATAGTAGTAGCCAGTCTTTTTGTATCAACAGGTTTTAGTAGATAATCAAGGACATCATATTCAAAAGCTTTTACTGCATAGTTCTCGTAAGCTGTAACAATAACTATGAACGGCCTATAATCCGGCATAGAAGAAAGAGCCTCTATAACCTCTATACCTTTTAGTCCAGGCATCTCTATATCTAAGAACAAGAGGTCTGGTCTTAGTTCTTTAATGGTCTTTACAGCCTCTATACCATTGTCTGCTTCACCGACTAGTAATAATTCTGGGTATACAGACAATTGATGTTTTAGTTCTTCTCTTGCAAAACGTTCATCGTCAGCAATAAGCACAGATACTTTTGTCATTTATCAGCTCCTAAAAGGGATGTTCATGCTTACAGAGAAACCAAAACAATCTTCCCCGCCATTCTTATCATCTATATCCAAAGAACCCTTGTTGCCATATAAAAGTTTTATTCTATCCCTAACATTAGAAAGCCCCATCCCTCTAGAAAAAACGTCCCCTGAATTAACAAGGCCCGGGCCATTATCACTTACATTTATCTTAATATAATTGTCGTTATCCTTTCTTTCCATTCTTATGTTTATAACGATTTCTCCCTGTTTGTCTGAAAGTTTTGATACTCCGTGTTTTATTGCATTTTCAACAAGCGGTTGAATCAACATGGTGGGCAAGTCAAATTCATTCAGATCATTATCTGCATTAATAGTTACCTTGAGTCTCTCGTCACCAAAACGAAGTCTTTCTATTGCAAGATAATTGTTTATAAAATCTAGCTCATCTTTTATGGGTCTAAATTCATTCTCTGTATTAAGAACATAACGCATTATTTCTGACAATTTAAAAACTATATCCCTTGCAAGATTTGAATCTATCCTTATTACCGCAGCTATAGTGTTAAGAGTATTAAAAAGAAAATGAGGATTTATTTTAGACGATAATATAGCCAATTTAGCCCTATCAAGATTATAAGAACTTTCTATTAATTCCAATTTAGTTTTATAGTGTCTCCACAAGAACAAAGTAAGAAAAACACCTAAAAGATCATATAACACGACAAGTATGTCTGACTCTATAGTACCGTTACTGAGTATAAATATAGAAGAATGAGGCACTACTCTACTTATTAAAGCATATAGCATTGAGACTGGTATTATGCCAAGTGATATATGGTATATCCTTTTGCTTGTTGCAAACATATCCTCTTTAAAAAACAAAGATCCACTAAATGAAGCTATAACAGCCATTATTGCATACCAGTATTCACCACCGAAAAGAACAAGAACAGCCCCGCACACCAACGAGCTAATAAAAGCAGGCATAAATCCAGCACTAATACCTATAATAAATAAACCCGGTATAGAAAAATCCATCGGGTGATAATTAGCGGTATACCTTAACGTAATCCCTATAAGAATTGTCGGGCACATTATTAAGGCTATTTTTGTTCTATCTTTTGTCGTCTTATATTTAGAAAAAAGGAGCTTGGCAAAATAATCAAAATTACCGAGCATAGCAGACACGATCACAATAAATGCTAGCTTAATTAGCAAAAGAAAAGTAATATAGCGGATGGATTCAGTTGTAAAATCCATGTGTTAATAAGTAACACAGTAGGAACATAAATCAAGGAGGATAACATGAAAAAAGCAGAAATAAGGACTACAAATGCGCCACTACCAGTAGGACCATATTCTCAGGCTGTAAGATGTGGAGACCTTTTATTCGTATCAGGGGTTCTACCAATAGATCCTAATACAAAGGCCGTATCTACAGAAACAAAAGAAGCCGTGTTAAAGATCTTCTCTAATCTTGATGCGATACTCAAAGAAGCTGGAATTAGCAAAGACAACATAATAAAAAGCACTATATTCATGAAAGATCTTTCACAATTCACAATATTGAACGAACTTTATGCTAACTATTTTGAAACAAGCAAAGTAAAACCAGCA
>JAKIZQ010000046.1:0-5209 GCA_022707945.1 Bdellovibrionales bacterium | reverse complement strand
ATAAGTCTTTTGCAAAATATTTGAATATCCAGACATAACACTCAGGGTCATTTCTGGTGATAATTTCACTTTTAGAGATGATTCCAACAAAATATTTGGAGAAACATTCATCAAAGAAATATCATCCGCTATATTTGCTATCACACTATGTTCATGCGGATCCAAATTATTAAAATTAGAGTCTGTGCATGAAAAGCATATTAAGATCAAAACATAACTATACGCCTGATCCCTTAATGTTTGACTAACACCTTTATCATTTAGAACAGCCATCAGATAATCTAGTGCACCATTAGTATAATTGATTCCATCAGGCTCCTGTACACCGAATAAAAATCTTAGATCTTCTGGATCCAGATTAAGTCCTTTTGATATCATTCCCTTAAAAAATACGTCTACTTTATCTATAATAGTAAGATCAACAGGAACTATTTTTGACCTTTCTAGATCATTTATAATATTCATTATTTTTTCTGATTTATTGCCTGTTACTTTTATCTGTTGCTCTTCACCCTTTTCTAATTCCATAACAAATTCTGGAAAAACTAATTGTGAGCCTTTGTAATAAGAGACACTAGCTATTTTGCCATTATCGTCGTAATTTTCTACTTTACTATCATACAAAGGATGGTCTTCATCACATATTCTTTGTATTAATTTACCGTTTTCATCATATACAAAAAGGCCAGAAGGACTCCATTTTTCTTTGATCTTTCCATCTGGATAATATTCTATAGAAGAGACCCTCTTGCCATCCATATCATAAACCGATTCTCTTATGATCGTCCCACTTTCTGAACGCTCAATAGAGCTTTCTATAACACCAGTTATAATATTATAGTTTTCTTGTTTCTTCTTATATCCAGTATCGTAAAACCACTTCTTGTGATACGGCATTCCATTCCTTAACTCACCGTAATACTTAAGTTTGCCATTATCATAATATTCTTTCTCAATGTTATAAGCAGACTTTAATATCTGTTCTTGCTCTACTGTAATGTCATTAATGAGCTTGGTATTATCTAATACATATCTATTTATAAGTTTAAGTTCTTCGTCGGTTATGGATATTTGTCCTTTAGATACAGCCTTTAGTAGTCCGTTGGCAGCATTATTGGACATATTTAATAGATCGAGCCTTGACTCGTCAGTCTTACACATTAACATTTGTGTTTCTGTTGTTATTCTTGCAAGACCTCTATTACGACCAGTCCTTATAAATACACCAAGGTATAATCTTACATCTTCTTGATTAGGATCTTTAGCTATTCTATCTAAGTCAAAATCAAGATCATCAAGGCTCCATGGCAAGCCAAGCCCCGGCAATTTTTCTTTACGAGCTTTTATATCTTGATATCTTTGTTCCTTCCATGCTTGTTTTATCCACGTAGATGGTTCAATAATTGCATCATCTCCATAATGTTTTTTATATAGATCCAACATATCTTCTGCCTGACGAGCATATCTATACCTAGTTATTGGACTAGTTTGATTATTCCAATTAGAAGAAAATTTGCGTTCTATACAAAACTTAGCAAATCCCCTCGTAAACAACAATCTTTCTATAGATCTGTCTGGGTAATTATTTATCCTTACTCTTTTTAATATATCAATATCAAGACTCCTATATATCTCATCTATATATTGTGACAAAGTACTAGCTGATACATCGCTATATCTTCTTCCTGTATACTCCTTAATACCTACAACAAGTTCATGTGCTCCTATTAAGGCTGGTATTGGGTCTTTTATCCACGTTATTTCTGTATAAGCTAAAGAATAATCATAGAGTTTACTTATCTGATGAGGACTAAGTTCACCTAAATCTATTTTATTAACATATGCCTTAAAATATGGATAAAGCTTTTTTACTACATAAGCATTCCTAATGTTAAAGAACATTTCATGCCAAGCGCTAGAAGAACTTGTTAGGTCAGTTATATAATAGACTTTATATTCTTCATCAATAGGGTCGTTCTGTGCATAACACACATTTAAAAAAGAAAATAATGAAAGAACAATAAATAAATTCTTCATAATTTGACCATGGATGACGCATATTTAATTATACCATCGCTATACCTTACTATGAACTTAGGCGTAAGTTCAATTCTAAGTTGTTTTTGCATATAATCATAGTCCACAGCAGAGGAAACTGTAGCAACATCTATCAAACCAAGTTTATTAAAAGTTTCAACCACCACGTTAGATATAGCCTTATCTTTTAAGAGGCCACTTGCCGTACTCAAGGCCCCATACATAATGGCCATACAGCGATAATATTCAACACCAGTGTTTATCTTTATATAGTCATACAAACCACCAGTATTACCCTGACCAAAAAGAACAACAGCTTCTTCTTTGCCAATAAGACCATCTAAATGTTCAATTATATAACTATTAAAAACTTCTATCATCTGATCCAAGTCTCTTAAAGATGAAACATGTAATTTATTACTCAAGTACTCATTTAATAAGGCTACAACAATGTCCTTGCTTACGCTCTTATATAAGAACTCACCTTGATAAGCTTTTCTTTTAAAATCTTTTACGCTATTTTCTGCTGATGATTGTACAGGCACCTTCTTAACCTCTAAGCTAGAAACCTCATACCTATTTTGTTCTGTATTGTGATCCAATGATGTTTTGGCAACAACTTCAGATCCAGAATCTTTACTACGATCAAAGGTAATAACTTTTATTTTTGGATATTTTAAAGTCTGTCCTGCTTGGTTAGGTTTATAATCTAAAAATACTTTTAGATCTTGGTTATCAGAATAAAAACTAAAATTCAAAGAACTATGAAGATTCCCTACACTAGATTTAAAGTCTGCTCCAAACTTGCCAAATTCTGTATAATAAGTGTACTTAAGCCCATATCTTTCCATTTTAATATTATATTCTGGATACTTTGAGGCCATCGTTTCATCTGCTTCTAGATGATGCACCAATGATTGACGTCCATCTTTTACTATATGCATAGTTAGCATAGTAGATCCTTTCTTGCCTTTCTCTTCCATTATAATACTTTTATAAACATCCCCATTATCGTCTTTGTGTTGTTCTATTAATCTGATTATGTTCCCATTCCTAGCATCGTAGATCTTCTTTATATACAAACCATTTTCTTTATATTTATAAGTTATAAATTCCCTAATAATAAAAAGATCGTCTTGATATTCATATTTAAACTCAGCCACTGGTCTAAGATCTTCAAAATAACGTATTATGGCGTAATCCTTACCTCTATACATAAAACCATCAAGCTTAATGCTTTTGTTATCAGATAAGTTAAATTTAAGTGAGCCGGGATCAAAATATATACTATTGTCTTCTATATATATAACATCTGATAGCATTTCTACTGCTGGTGGATCTTGTGAATAAACAAAAGAAGGTATTAATAATGATAAAAACAAACAACTTTTAAACAGAATGCGAAATTTGAACATAAAAAAGCCCCTTTATGATTTGAAATTTTTATAGAGATGTTAATACTAAATTAGCTTATACTTTGTCAACCAGTATATAGGTCTTTTGCCGCACCTTTTATCTTAAGCGGCTTTTTGAACTTTACCAGATCTTATGCAGCGAGTACAAACCTGCACTCTTTTGACTGTTCCATCTACAACAGCTTTAACTTTTTGTAGATTTGGGTGCCAAAGAGTTTTGGTCTTTATGTTAGAGTGACTAACATTGTTCCCTTTTAGTGTTCCTTTTCCACAAACATCACATTTCCTGCTCATAATATCACCTCATAATTATTAATAAAAACAAGCTCGCGCATAAGCACGTAACGCTGACTTCTACCAAATAAGTAAAGAACTTACAAGAAAAAAAATGATTTAAAGGTCTATTCACAAGCCTTTGGCTGAGTAGAGCCCAATCCATAATCTAAACAGGTAGCCGGATTAGTCTCGTAGTTATACCATTTGCCCACTTTACTTCCATTCTTATAAAAACCTTGAGTTTTTAGTTTTCCATCCTCTTTATTATAGGTTTTCTCTTCACCATCAGGTTTACCTTTTAGGTATGTAGCTTCATATAAAAGGACATACTCGCCCTTTAAATTTGGTCTATATATTTTCTCAACGCCAGTCTGCTCACCATTTTCGTATTGTATACTAGAATACAACAATAGCTTGCCATCTTTTTTATCATAAAATTCATCTAGACCATGTTTTTTACCCTTAGAATATGTACATCTTTCTACATTAGTACTACGATCATATTCCCATGTTCCTTCTTTTTCTCCGTTAACATAATTACCTTTTTCACCTTTAAGAAAACTTGGATACTGTTTGTTATCTTTAGCGGCTCTTGAATATAGGATGGTAATACCCATAAGATCGTAGTCCGTTAGTATATTTTTTAAGTTATTATACATGATACTATTTTCTTTTTGGCTATAACTAGGCTCTTCACCCATTGTCACCCTATTTTGATCTTTATTTCCAGTGTACAGATAATAATCAGCAAAGCCAAAAGCATGACCAATTTCATGTGAAAGAATCATCTTAATGGTCTTTTCAATATCTTGAGATTGTTTTTCAATTTCAGTCATATTTATCATTATGACACCACTTTGATAGACGCCTAAAGTATCGTTAGAAATTACATAAGTTGGGATAACATCAAGCACGCCTACGGGTTTATCACGATTATCTGTTTCTGATTTAAGACAATAATAAGCAAATTTACTAGGATATATATATTTAATAGATATATCTTTGTTAATACAGTCCTCTTGTATTTCTATTTTTTTACTAGGGACTCCCTTAGAAAAATCGTTAAAAGCCGTAATAATATAGTCGTTGTATTTCTTTCTCCCTTCTTCACAGTCAGTGTGTTGTGCTTGAGGATATGCTGTTAAACAATATTTGATCGTTTTTTCTTTTGCTACTAACTTATGCATTAAATATTTATCGTTGGTATCAAAATCACCTAGTATCATCCAAGCAGGCAGTGGGTTTATCAACAGTAAAGTAAGTAGAGCAATAAACATAAAGCACACTCCTTAAAAGTAATTATCCAATATATTTTTAATAAAACTATTACTTGGTTTGTTGTTCTGTTTTATGCTTATGGATATATTTAGTGCCATCGCCACTTTTAGTATAAAATCCATACTTACATTCTCTGTAACAAAAGATTCCATCCTGTTTATTGCAGGTTGTTTTGTTCCTATCATTTCTGCCAATTCAGATTG
>JAKIZQ010000045.1 GCA_022707945.1 Bdellovibrionales bacterium | reverse complement strand
ACTGGAAGGAATATTCTTTGGATGGCGTAAAATTTTATGCAAAGGCACAGGTTTTGAATAAAAAGCTTGAAAAAGAGGCAGATCGTATATTAAAAGAAGCAGGTTTTGATCTTGATATGGATGACGATACAAACGAGGAGGAAAAATAAATGGCAGAAATGTTAAGGGTAACAAAATTAAGGACAGGTAATCTTATAATAATGGACGGAGAACTTTACAGGGTTCATTCAGTTGAACATAGAACTCCGGGTAAGGGTAATGCCTGTATGCAGACTAAATTAAGAAGTGTAAAGAATGGAAACTTAGTCGATAAAAGGTTTCTTTCTGATGAAAAAGTAGAGAAAGCCGAACTTGACAATGTCGAGATGGAATATCTGTACCACGATGGTACTGGTTATGTGTTCATGAATACCAGCACTTTTGAACAGATAGTGCTTAATGAAGATGTAATTGGTGAAGGAACAGGTTTTCTGTTACCAAACACAAAGGTTAAGATAGATTTCTATAATTCTGAACCTGTAGGTATAGAATTTCCTCTTACAGTAGTATTAAAGATAGTAGAAACAGAACCTTTTGTTAAAAGGGCGACTGCTTCTGGCCAAACAAAACCAGCAGTTCTAGAGACTGGACTAAGGATAATAGTTCCTGGCTATCTTTCTGTAGATGAATTGATACGTATTAATACAGAAACAATGGAATATGTTGAAAGAGCAGATAAATACGACAATCAATGAGGATTTTTGGATTTATAAGATTTATATTTTTATTTTTATGCACGCTGTTCTTTAGCGTGCTTGCTGGCCTTTGCTTTTGGACAAGATATCTTGCTTGGAATGTTGACTATTATCTTATGTACCTGTGGGGCAGGAGTTGTACTGTTATCTATGGGATAAAAAGAGTCCGTTCTGGTATTAAGAAGAAAAAGTCAGTTGGTATATACGTTGCTCCTCATTCTAGTTTTTGGGATATTATAATACTTGGTTCAGAACTAAGAGGTTTTTTCGTAAGCAAAGCAGAAGTACTTAAATGGCCTGTAATAGGTCTTGGAGCAAAGTTCGTTAGGACTGTTTTTATAGATAGAGAAAAAGGTGTTTCTGCCTTGCGTTCTATATCAAGGTCCGCAGAAAAAATATTTATCACAGGTAATTCATTGATAATGTTCCCAGAGGGGACTCGTTCTTACGATCACATGAAAAGTTTTAAGGGTGGTGCATTCCATATTTCGTTCATTACTAAGAAACCAATGATACCGGTAATGCTTAAATATACTCCAAGAGAGGCTGTAGTTCCAAAAGTTAAAGGGAACTTTATTGTTGAGCTAATAAAGCAATCAATGTATTCATGGAGTGTTAGAGCAGAAATAAGAGTGTTAGAGCCTATAGATCCTAAGAACTTTAATAACGCTGATGAACTAAAAGATCATGTTCTTAAAATAATGCACAAAGAATACAATTAAAGACAGCCTTTGCCGGTTATTTTCTTTATAGCCTCATTGATGGTTTCTTTCTTTTGTTCACCAGCATAGCGTATTAATTCTTTGCCATTTTTGTCTATTATTATGTAGGTTGGTGTTCCCATTATTCCAAGCTCTATTGCTATATATGCATAATTAGGATTTTTAATGTCCACTTCCCTGAATTCGACGAGTTTATCTCCACATGTTTTCTTAAGTTCTTCAATTATTAAAGAGCCTTTTTTACAGCTCGTACAACTAGGTTCTATTATACTTAAGAAAAGTGGAAGTTCATTGGGTGTTAATACTTTGCTTGCATGTTCTAGCTCTTTCTTTGTTTGTACGTCTGCAAATTTTAATACAGTAGAGAACAATGTCAGCGAGAACAATATGAGAACAAGTCCTAAGATCTTTTTTATAGTCGTGATAAAGAGTTTGTTCCTAGTAGAGAAACCTTGAAGTTTATCAAAGAAGATGGCTCCTATAAGCAATGGTGTTGAAACACCAAGTCCATAGATTAAAAGGTATAGAGCACCTTTAGTAGCTGTGTGACTTACTGCAGAAACATAGGTCAAGATCCCACCGAGTACAGCACCAATACAAGGTGACCATGTAAGCGCGAACAATAATCCAAGTATGAATGAATTTAATAGCGGAGCTGATGTTTTTAGTTTTGAATATCTAGGCGAATAGTTTTTTTGTAGGACTGATATCTTAATAATATCTAAAAAGTCTAATGCAAGTATGAGTATGATTATTCCTGCTATTAGGTTGATGAGCATTTTGTGTTTTACGACCAATGAACTTAATCCGCCAACACCAAGGCCCATTAAGATGAATATACTGATAAAGCCTGTACAAAAGAGAAACCCTCTTAGGAAGAGCTTTTTTCTTTCAAAAGGAGTTTCTTCCATCATTGCATAAAAGTATACGGGTATCATGGGGAGCATGCATGGAGAAAAAAAGCTAAGTACGCCAGCTAAATAAATAGTAAATATATTCATGGCTGTTTAATATCAGTGCTTATCAATATTCGCCACATAAAAATATAACGGATATGTATTGGGGCTTGGGTAATCTTTTGCATTTTACTTTTATATGTTCTTGTTGATGGTTATTTTATCAATATTGAGTCAAGGAAGAGCCTTTGATGTTCTTACGGACATAAATAGCCTCTATGTTGGTGAAAAATTTAGGATAGATGCCAGTGGTATAAAAAAAGTAGAGGTATCAAATAAAAAGGTAATAAAGGTATATAAGGCAGATAAGAAACTACTTGTTATAGAAGGAAGGGGTAGGGGAAACGCAACTCTTTATATATGGAAAGCAGAAGCCAAGGAGGCTTTTAAGTATAGGTTCACAGTACTTTCTGCTTCTGTTTTTAGAAGATCGGCAGGAATAAAAGATGCTTTAAGAGGTATTAAGGGGATTAAGGTCAATAACACGGCTGATACGGTATACATAACAGGTAATGTAGATAAGAAAGAAGATCTTGAACTAATAAACAAACTCACGAGTTCAGAAAAAAATGTAGTGAGTTATGTAAAAATGGAGGGAATCGGTTTTGATCAAATCCATAATAAAATAATAGCATCGTTGCTTGAACTTGGGCTCTATGGAATTAACATAAGGCAGACAGATGGTTTTATGATAATAGAGGCTAACTCAAGATCAAAAAGGTCAATAGAGCACGCAGAACAATATATTAAGACTACATATCCACAAGCCAGGATGGATATTAGATACATACCATATCAAATAGATATAGACGTAAAAATAGTGGAACTTAATAATTCTGATAAAAGGGAGCTTGGACTTGAGACACCTTCTGAATTTTCTGTATCAAGACATACGGTGCTATCCAACATACAAATAGATAGTGTGCTCCATTTATATGATGGTAGAGGATCTGCAAAGATATTATCCAATCCTAGCCTTAGTTCTAACGACGGAGAAACTGCTGATTTTCATGTTGGTGGTTCTATCCCAATAAAGCTGAGTTCAAGATATAGTTCTACTATGGATTGGAAAGATTATGGTGTTTTGTTGAACTTTACACCAAAGGTCATTAACGAAGAGATTGTGGAACTGAGTATTTCCAGCCAGTTCAGCTCTCTTGATGATAGTAACTCAAAAAATGAAACACCGAGTTTGTTGATACGTGGTGTAAAGACAGTCGTAACCATGGATAGTGGTCGATCTGTTGTCATATCAGGGCTTGTAAGTCGTATAAACTCTAAAACTACAGGAGGGCTTCCTGTTATATCCGATATACCTGTGCTATCTGACATCTTTGCTAACAACAGTAGTAGCACTAATTCTACAGAGTTGGCTGTTATAGTGACCCCTTCCATACGGTTAAATAGTGAAGAACTTTTTCTAGATAAAAAACTTGAGAGCCTGCTCATAGAGACTTTTAATGACGGTAATGGAGAGTTATGAATACATTGGAAACCAAGGTAATAGATCAATTACTATGTGGCGGTAGTGCTGGCGTGAATGAGGTGTTTGATGATGGGACTGACATTTTAGAATCTTGTTTTGGAGCTGTGTTAATGGAGCGTATTAAAGACGATGAATTTACTGAACTGATGATAAACAGCAATAGAGGAACTTATATAGAAGTAAATGGAGCATTAAAAGACCTTAATTTGTGTTTAGACCCTAAAGATATTAGCAAATTTATAGATAAGGTTTCACAGATAAATTCAAGGAACATAGATTTTTTACATCCAATTTTTGATGGTAAGCTAAGAGGAGGGTATAGGTGTAATATAGTAGTTCCGCCAGTATCTTTAAGTGGACCTTTGCTAACGATAAGGAAACACCTTAATAGGATAGATAATTTTGAGTCGTTGATATGTTCAGGCATGCTTTCCTCTTCTATGTTTAATACAATGAAGTATTCTCTATTGAATAAGAAGAACATTATAATATGTGGAGGTACAGGCACAGGAAAAACAACTTTGGTGAATGTTTTGTTCAATAGTCTTTTAGATTCAGGAGTGGAAGAAAGGATAGTTACCATAGAGGATACGGCAGAGCTTAATATAAAATTAAAACATGTTATTAAACTGGAATCTAGGTTCCCAACCCCAGACTGTCCCTTTGAGGTAAAAATACGAGACCTTGTAAAGACAGCGTTAAGGATGAGACCAGACAGGATAATTGTTGGGGAAGTCAGAGGAGAAGAAGCTTACGACCTTTTACATGCAATAAATACCGGACACAAAGGTACGGTGTGCACCATACATGCCAACTCCTGTAGGGATGCACTAAGAAGGCTAGAAACGCTTGCCATCCTTGGACATCCCAATCTTTCAGTTAATGTTGCTCGTACATGGATAGCCTCTAATGTTGATATAGTTGTCTACCTTGAGCGTCAAGGTTCTATAAGAAAAGTATCAAGCATACAAAGGTTAATAGGAGCAGAGGCTGAAAACTATGTGTTGGAAGAAATCATTTAAATGCTATAATTGGGATAATCATGAGAAAAATATCAATTATATTTTTGTCCGTTGTTTTTATTGGATGTGCATCTTCTTCACAAAATGTTGTCGTTAATAAACCTTCTGGTATTGAACTGCTTAAACCAAAATATGATAAGAACGATAAAGACGTAGATCCCAAATGGATAGGTCGTATTCTAGATGTTAAAGGAAAGTTAGAGGTAAAAAGATATGAAGACCATGGCAGTGATGTTGCAATATCCTTCATGGCGGATATTGATCAATATATCAAAACGCACGATGTTCTAGAGACCTTTGCATCTGGAGAAGCTAAATTAAGATTTAATGATGGGACTGAGATAATCATAGCACCTAGTACCGTCTTAAAAGTGGAGAATTACGAACTTATTAACGATATTACATATATAAAATTAAGAGTTTTATCTGGTAGTATAAGGTCTGATGTAAGTTCTGGTAGTAAAAAAGTTAAACTAGAGGTTCACACACCTAACGTTGCTGTTAGCTCAAATAAAGCTGATTTTATAGTTAAGCACGCCAGTGATTATAAGAGCACCAAGATAGCTTGTTTTTATGGCTCTTTAACATATTTTATGTCAACAGACAGTAAAACTAAAAATATTTACGACGGTAGTATTGAGAAAGATGAGTATGTAGTAGTTGATGCTACATATGATGGAACTAAAGAGATTTATGTGTCTCGTGATCCTGTAAAGATAAAGAGAGCGGAAAGAAAAGAATTGGTGGAAAGTCTTTCTTCTGATCCTCAAGAAGTTGATCCTTGGGAATATACGACTATTTCTACAGGACTTCTTAGGTTTATTACTGGTTTTGAATATTCTAAGTTCAAAGAACTTCCTGATAGGTATTATAGCTGGTATCTTGGTTATACTCCTTTAGTGTATCTTGGATATATAGTATATCTTGAACCATATTTTGAACTTTCTTTTGCAAGGCCTTTTTCTATGACGTTCTTTAGGACAGGAGGAAGGGTAGAGCTTCAGTTATATAAGGGCTTATATCTTGGTTTTGGTGGTGGTGCTTTCTGGGTTAGCAGCGATATTAATGAGGCAGGGATGGACCTTGGGTTTAATGCTGGTTATACCTTTGCAGAAAAACCGTTGGATTTCATAGATGGTATAAGGTTTTCTTATAATATGTCAAAATCTTCAGGGTATAATAATAGGGCTTTCCTAGTAGGGATAATGATGAATTTCTACAACGGCAGGGGACTTTATTAAGGCTTATATAGGGCTGTAATTGACAACACTGGTATTTATGAATATAAGATTTTGGTCTTGGCCGGAGAGGTGACCGAGAGGCCGAAGGTAACGGTTTGCTAAACCGTCGTAGGGCGTAGAGTTCTACCGTGGGTTCGAATCCCACCCTCTCCGCCAGCTTGCTTTGTCTTTCTCATCTCCTGCGGCGTATGTTTATATACGCCTTAGTCGCTTCGCTTTGTGCACCTCGTCTTAAACAAAAATACTCGCAATCTTTTTTTTACAAGCGTGGACTTTATGAACTGTCCGTTATGTCGTTCAAATAATGTTTTTCTTTTCAATGAGCCCGTTTTTTATGGCTGTAAAGAGTGTAGTCTTGTGTTTAAAGACCCAAAAGTTTGGCCATCAAGAGAAGTAGAAAGAGCTCGTTATCTTGAACATAATAATTCTTTAGAGAATGAAGGTTATAAGAGTTTTCTTCTTAACTTGGTTGATCCTTTAGCAAAGATACTAAATAAAGATGCTGTTGGTCTTGATTATGGTTGTGGCCCAGTGCCAGCTTTATCTGAGTTAATTAAACAACAAGGTTTTGAATGTTTGAACTATGATCCATTCTTTTTTAACGATAAAAAATTATTACAAGGTAAATATGATTTTGTAACCTGTTGTGAAGTTGTTGAGCATTTTCATGACCCCGCTAACGAATTTAAACAGCTTCGTTCTCTTTTAAAAAAAGGTGGAGTTTTAGCAATAAGCACACAGATGGTCCCAAAAGAATTTGTTTATTGGTGGTATCACAAAGATATTACACATGTTGTTTTTTATTCTGCTGTTACTTTTGACTGGATAAAGAAATATTATGATTTTTACTCAGAGTCTGGTTTAACAGATAAACTGGAAGAAACTTCTCTTAAGTTCTGTGAACGAGATTTATCTAAAGAAGCTTCTATAGTCTTATTAATTGCTTCATAAGCCATTGCACGAACATAATAATAATCTGGATTGTTAGGGTTTATTCTTATTGCAATGCCCATATCGTATATACTTTTTCTGTATTTACTCATTGCATAATAGCAGGCACCTCTGCCTGCGTAGTATCCTGCGTTAGTTGGATCAATATATAATGCAGAAGAGAAGTCTTTTATAGCCTGTTTATAGTTACCGATGATATAGTATGATATCCCTCTGTTGCCGTAGTATGATGCTTCTTTTGGGTCCAATTCTATTGCTTTACTAAAATCGAGTATGGCCTCTTCATTATTGCCTACCATGTGGTGTGAGATGGCTCTGTTACTGTAGTAAGCAACTTCTTCAGGAGCTAACTCTATTGCTTTTGTATAATCTAATATTGAATCTTCCAGTTTATCTAATCTATAATTAACAACACCTCTTTCATTATAATATTTAGAAGCATTAGGGGCCATACTAACAGCCTTGTTTAAGAAACCAAGGGCCTTTATGTATTCTTTTTTTATGTTATTGATTATTCCCTGTGTGTAGTATACCGATGAAATAACCTCTGTCGGTGTTTTTAGTTCATCTGTCGTTTTGCTTTCAAATAATTTAAGATAGTCTTCTTCTGATATTTCAAATCCAGAAGTTGTTTCCCAATTAATATAGGTGTCGTTATAGAGGTACCATCTTATGTACATGTGTTTCCATCTAGAGATGAGACTTACTTTTTGTCCTAGAATATCATTGAGCACAGCGTAATAAATAAAACTATTAGTATCACAATCTGAATAGTAGCAATGATCATCTTTACAATAGTTTACAGCCTCTGATAAAAGATCTGTTGTTTTAAATCTGAATCCCTTTTCCTTTAATATAAGATGGATGGAATTAAGTACTTTTGTAGCCATTCTTCTGTTCAGTTTTGTATTTTCTAGAAGTATTGCTGAAATTTCTTGTTTTATCTCGTCTAGTATTTTGTCCAGTTCACCATAATTTGGTAATGTGGCTGCTATTTCACTTTCAGCTTCTATTATCATGTGGGCGGTCGTTTTTTCTACATTAGCAAAGAGCAAATTTGACGATAATAGTAGGCTAATCATCAAACTGTATATAGTGAATTGCTTTGTCATTTATTATTCGTCCTCTTATATATCAAGAATAACGAGAACGAATATATTAAAATTTAACAATATTTGTCAAGAAATAATTACCAATGGCGCGCCGGAAGGGAGTCGAACCCCTGACCGTTGGTTTCGTAGAC
>JAKIZQ010000044.1 GCA_022707945.1 Bdellovibrionales bacterium | reverse complement strand
TAACAGCATATATCCAATAGACAGTAAATCTCTGTTCAAAATTATTTCGTCGCCCTCATTCTTGTTTAAGGAGAATTTGGATCCTAGCAAGATAGTAGAAATAAGGAGATTTTCTCCTGATTATACGCCTAAACCAAAGTCTATTAGTATAGATAGCTTTAGGACACTAGATAAAACATGCAGCGAAGCTGAGGCTGTTGATCTTTTAAATGGATATCTACCTGAATCAAGAAGAAGTAATAATATAGATGTTTGTTTACATAATTTTATTGAATACATAGGCGAAGAAAAAGATGGCGTTCTCGGAAAAGAGGAATCAGTCCTTTTATATGGCAGACAAGATAATCTAACTAGGACTTTTGGTTTATTTGATTATCTGGTGATGGATGGTTCTAGCGAGGATTATAAGACGCTGGCCGAACTATTTGCATGGATCAGTTACCATAATTCCTTATGTAACGACAGAGATGTAAGCAATATCGTTATTGGATATTTAAAAGCTAGAGGCTACCTTACTTTTGCTCCACGCAGCGGTGTTTCTAGTTTCTTCTCTATAGATTATAAAATGAGCCATTTCGAGTCTAGTTATGGGATCAGGCTTCCTTCTTCCATGAGGAATCAAATCTTAAATGGCGTCTATAAATATTCCGCCTTCGTAAAATGAGGCGTGCAAGGTGAGACGACTAAGGTGTATTCAAAACAAGCGATTGAAGTTTTTACGAGTATTTTGTTTTTAGACAAGGAAGGTGAAGTGAGGCGCAGGATAGCGTATCTAGGCAGATTGCGATAGATTTTTTTCAAAGACGAGGCACACAAAGCGAAGTGACTAAGCTGTATTCGTATATACAGCGCAGGAGCTGAGTCTGAAGTGTAACGAAGTATTTGAAAAAAAGATGTGGCAAGATGTGGTGCCCGGGAAGAGACTCGAACTCCCACCCTTACGGACCAGATCCTAAGTCTGGCGTGTCTGCCAATTCCACCACCCGGGCTTATTGGGTATAGAACTGCCAGAAGATACTCTTTACAGAGCCAAAAGTAAATAAATTTTTATCTTTTACCTTTTGTGCGGATGTGCTAAAACACTGGCTAAACTGGAGGTTTAAAGTTTTGGCTTCAAAAAAGAAAAAAACAAAAGCTAAGGTGTCCTCTAAGACCAAAAAACCAGTTAAAAAAATGGTTAGAAAGGTAGTAAAAAAGAGTACAGCCTCTAAAAAGAAGTCAAAAGCGCCAGTCAAAAAAAGTGGGCAAAAAAAACCTGCAGCTAAGAAAAACATAAAAAAAGCCGTAAAAAAACCTATAAAAAAGGCTTTGAAAAAGTCTATAAAAGTCCTTTCTAAGCCAATTAAACAAACAAAAGTAAACGCAAAGCCTTTAAAACCCTTAAAGAAAGTGGATGTTCCGGTAGTACAAAAGGTAAAGAAGTGTAAAAAATCACTTTGTAAAGAGCAGGCAGTTATAAATGGTTATTGCAGATATCATTATATAGCAGGTTGGAAAGTAGAGAACATAGATAAAAAAGTTAAAAAAATAAAACATCTTGAAAAAATGGTCAATGAGATAAGAAAAAGATTCCCTCACGAGTACATGGAGTTAATAAAAGCTGATCTAGTTTCAGATAAAGTTTTTAGACAAGTGTTAAAGGATATGGACCTTGAGGAAGATATCAATAATTTTGAAATCAGTGACGACACACAGAAAATAATAGAATCATATAGTAGTTTGGTGGATCTAGAGCGAGAAGAATGATGAAAAAAGCAGTTGTGCTAACCTTCGGCTGTCAGATGAATGAACATGACAGTCAGAGGATGGGTTCATTATTAGAGTCTGCAGGATATAAGGTCGTACCTTGTTCAACAACTCCAGATATGGTGTTAATAAACACTTGTTCAGTAAGAGGCAAGCCAGAACAAAAACTATCACAACTCCTTTCTAATCTAAAGAAAGACAAGAATCAAAATCCTAATATGAAAATTATTGTTGCAGGATGTGTTGCACAGCAAAAAGGGGAAGACTTGATAAACAAATTCCCTTTTGTTGACGTTGTAATAGGTCCAGATGGAGAAGAAAAACTTTTAGAATATTTAAATCAAATAAATAAAGGTGTTTCTGTTATAGATATAAATTTTAATAATGAGTTTTCGTATGCAGAGACCTTAGTGATGGGTCCTTCTCATAATTCACATGCTTACGTGACGGTAGTAAAAGGTTGTGATAGTTTTTGTTCATACTGTATTGTTCCCTATGTAAGAGGTAGAGAACGCTCAAGAATCATAAAAGAAATAAAGGAAGATGTTAAAGGCTTAGTAAAAAAAGGATTTAGTTCTGTTACTTTACTTGGGCAAAATATAGCAAGATTTGGTAGAGACAACAACGAGGATTTCCAATCTTTGTTAAATGAAATATCACAGGTCGATGGACTAAAAAGGCTTTCATTTCTTACTTCACATCCTAAGGATTTCTCTAAAAAAATAATAAAATGTTTTGAGGAGCTTCCTAATCTTTGTCCAATGTTACATCTTCCTGCACAACATGGGAGCAACAAGATATTAAAGGCAATGAATAGAGGCTATACTAGAGAACAATATCTAGACATAATCGCTGAATTAAGATCGTCAAAGGTTTGGGATAAATTAAGTCTTACCACCGATATAATAATCGGTTTTCCAACAGAGAACGACGATGATTTTAAAGACCTTATGGACCTTTTGGAAAGAGCCTATTTTGATAATTCCTATTCTTTTATATACTCCCCAAGGCCAAAAACAAAAGCAGTAGAATTGTTCGGTGATAAAGAAGATAAGGCCAATAGACCGCTGTTCACAAAAAGATTGTTAACATATCAAGGAAGGCAAAAAGAGCTAGCTCTAGAAAAGAATAAAAGATTAGAGGGTGTAATACTAGAAGTCCTAGTAGAAGGTTTTAGTCAAAAGGACCACAACAAACTTACAGGAAGAACAAGTTCTGGTAAGGTTGTTAATTTTGTTGGTGATAAAAATATTTTTCCGGGTTCATATGTTATGATAAAGATAATTAAAGCACATCCAACATATTTAAGTGGGGAGGTCCTTAATGTTAAAAGTTAACACAAAAAAAGCATCTAAAGGACAAGCTCTCTTTGTTGCAGAGAGTGCAGATCTTATCGGCGATGTTATCTTACACAAGGATGCTAATGTTTGGTTTGGTGCAGTACTTAGGGCTGACATAGCAAAGATAGAACTTGGAGAAGGCAGCAATATCCAAGACGGTTGTGTGTGTCATGTTGATGTAGATAAACCGGTGATAATTGGAAAAAATGTTACCGTGGGACATAACGTTACTCTACATGGATGCAAAATAGGAGATAATTCGCTTATAGGAATGGGTGCTGTCGTTCTAGACGGAGTAGAGATAGGTGAGAACTGTCTTATTGGAGCTGGTGCTGTTGTTACACCTGGTACAAAGATACCTGCAAACAGTATGGTACTAGGAGCTCCAGGCTCTATAAAAAGAGAATTAAAGCCACAAGAAATAGAAGCTATAATGAATAATGCCAGAATATATGTTGAACTTGCCAAAGAATATGGAAGTTCAAAAGGAAGGTGAGTTTATGGATAATATACGTGAAGCTTTAACATTTGATGATGTGTTGCTTAGTCCCGGTCATTCTAAAGTACTACCATCTGACGTAGACGTAAAAAGTAGTATAACAGAAAATATACTTTTGAATGTTCCTCTTGTAAGTGCCGCCATGGATACAGTTACTGAATCAAGGACCGCAAGAGCAATGGCTCAGGTTGGTGGCATGGGCATAATCCATAAAAACATGGATATAGAAAGGCAATCGTATGAAGTAAGTAAAGTAAAAAAATATGAAGCAGGGATGATAACAGAGCCTGTAACGGTTAAGCCAGATGACACCGTTGGTGAAGCAAAAAAACTCATGGCAGAGTATAAGATAGGTGGTTTTCCTGTTACAGACCCAAGTGGTAAGTTGCTGGGTATAGTTACTAATAGAGATATAAGGTTCGAAGAGAATATGACGCTTAAGATAAAAGATGTAATGACCAAAGATAACCTTATAACCGTTCCAGTGCATACAAGTTTAGACGATGCAAAAAAGATATTACAAAAACACAGGATAGAAAAACTGCTTGTTGTAGACGATGTTTTTCATCTTAAAGGTCTTATAACGGTAAAAGACATAGAAAAAAGCAGGCAATATCCAAACTCATGTAAAGATTCTAAAGGAAGGTTGAGGGTTGGTGCCGCAGTCGGTACTGCTCCAGACACATTAGAAAGAATAGAAGAGCTTTATAAGGTCGGAGTAGATCTTGTAGTCGTAGATACTGCTCATGGACATTCAGAAAGAGTTATAGAAACTGTTAAAAAGATAAAATCAAAATATCCAGACCTTGATGTAGTTGGTGGCAACATAGCTACAGAAGCTGCTGCAAAAGCATTGATGAAAGTAGGAGTTAACGCTGTAAAAGTTGGTATCGGGCCTGGTTCTATCTGCACAACAAGGGTTGTTGCAGGCATAGGAGTACCACAGCTTACTGCTATCATGGATTGTGCTAAAGGTTTAAAAGGCTCTAAGGTAAGATTAATAGCAGACGGTGGCATAAAATTCAGCGGAGATATAGTAAAGGCACTAGCCGCTGGAGCAGATCTTGTGATGATAGGAGGACTACTTGCAGGTACAGATGAAAGCCCTGGAGAAATGGTGCATTATCAGGGTCGATCATATAAGGTATACAGAGGCATGGGTTCAATAAGTGCAATGAAACTTGGCAGTAAAGATAGGTATTTTCAAGACGATATAGATGAACCATTAAAACTTGTACCCGAGGGTGTAGAAGGACAAGTTCCTTACAGAGGTTCTTTAAGTCTTGTTATACATCAACTTGTTGGTGGACTAAGATCAGGGATGGGATATGTTGGTGCGGCAGATCTAGAACAACTTAGGAACAACGCTCAATTCGTTAAGATAACAGCACAGGGACTTAAAGAAAGTCATGCTCATGATGTTATGATAACTAAAGAAGCACCAAATTATAGATTAGGGGAGTAAGACCTTGCAGAAAGTATTAATACTTGATTTTGGATCGCAATACACTCAGCTTATAGCAAGAAGGGTGAGGGAGCTTGGTGTATACTCAGAGATATTGCCTTGTAACGTCGATATTAAGAAGATACAGGATTATTCAGCCTCAGCTATAATACTTAGTGGTGGACCATCAAGCGTATTTGAAGAAGGAGCTCCAACGCTGGACAAAAAAATATTTGAACTAGGCGTTCCTATACTTGGTATATGTTATGGACTACAACTTACCTCTCATCTTTTAGGTGGAAAAGTTGTTTCTTCACAACACAGGGAATATGGCAGAGCAGTATTAAAAGTTTTAGTAAACGATACCCTTTTTGATGGTGTACCAAAACAAACTAACGTTTGGATGAGTCATGGTGATAGAGTAGAAAAGATACCAGAAGGTTTTGTTAAACTTGCAGAAACTTCATCTATTCCATTCGGTGCTATAAAACACACTGATTCCAATATATACGGTGTGCAATTTCATCCAGAAGTACACCATTCTGATTTTGGCAAAAAGATACTTGGTAATTTTATTTTTAATGTGTCTGGTATTAAAGCAGATTGGGATATGGCAAACTTCATAAAAATGGAGACACAAAGACTTAAAGATACTGTAAAGGGTGGAGTTATTTGTGGGGTTAGCGGCGGAGTAGATTCTACTGTGTGTGCAGTGCTACTCAAGAATGCCTTGGGAGACGACAAAGTGTTCCCAGTTTTCGTTAACAATGGTTTGTTAAGAAAGAATGAGGCTGAATATGTAAAATCACTTTTTGATTCTATGGGATATAAACTTTATTATTACGATGAAAGTGAATTGTTCCTGAAAAATTTAAAAGGTGTTGATGACCCAGAAAAAAAGAGAAAGATAATAGGCCATACTTTTATAGACGTATTTTATAAGGCATCAAAAAGTTTTTCTGCAGAATATCTTGCACAAGGTACTCTTTATCCCGACGTTATAGAGTCAGTAAGTTTTAAAGGTCCAAGTGCTACAATAAAAACACACCACAATGTTGGTGGACTTCCAGATAAACTCAATCTTAAACTCGTAGAACCTTTTAGGGAACTTTTTAAGGACGAGGTAAGAGAAGTTGGTCGTCAATTGGGTGTACCAGAGGAATTTATCATGAGACATCCGTTCCCCGGACCTGGTCTTGCTGTAAGGGTGCTTGGAGATCTTACAAAGGAAAGATTAGACGTTCTAAGGGATGTCGACGATATATTTATCTCTATGCTGTTTAAACATGATCTATATTCAAAGATATGGCAGGCTTTTAGTGTATTACTCCCAGTAAAGAGCGTTGGTGTTATGGGTGATAACAGGACCTATGAAAACGTTGTGGCATTAAGGGCTGTTACTAGCGTAGATGGTATGACAGCAGATTGGTATCATTTTCCGCATAACTTTTTAGCTGAGGTTTCCAATAGAATCATCAATGAAGTCAAGGGTGTTAACCGAGTTTGCTACGATATTTCATCTAAACCTCCTGCAACAATAGAATGGGAATAGTCTTTTATTTACTTATTTTACTAAAACACTTATAATCGCTAACATAGACCAGACAAGAGTTTGGTAAAAAAACAGGAGGATCTTGTTTATGAAGAAACTGCTCCCTGCCATTTTTGTATCAGTTTTATTTTTAGCTCTAACAGCATGTGAAAGCAAATTTGCCAAACCCGAAAATTGTGTTGGTGATGATTGTCAAGCAACGTATAAGGTTGATGCTCCAATAATTAGCCCTAATGGAGGAAGTCATCCTGCTGGAACACCTATTACTATAAGCTCCTCTACTGGTGGAGCAAAAATAATTTACACATTAGATGGTTCAGAACCTAAAGCCAACGAAGATGGCTCTTTGGAAAATGGAGCTTTATATCAATCAACGATTCCTTTAAGTGTTGCCAAGATAAAAGCAATAGCCATTAAAGAAGGTATGCAAGATTCAGAGATAACAGAATCCAATTATTCAGTTACAGCTCCTAATTCACCGACCTTTAACCCCAATGGAGGTACTTATTTCTTAAACACTTTCCCTGTTAGTTTAGTAGCTCCAACCCATGGGTGTGACGAGATTAGGTATACCAAGAGTGTTAATAATAGTGAACCTGCTGAACAAGTTTATTCAAATCCTATTGATGTTTCTTCTACGAATACTACAATAGGAGCTGTTTGTATTAAGGCAGGTATTTCATCACCTGAAAGTTTTGCAGCATATACTCTTAAAGTTCCAACACCTTCTATTAAACATGTAAACTGTGGTAGTATACAAGTGGGAGGAAATAGTGGTTCTTTAAGTAAAATAATCACTTGCACCGATTGTCTTCAAATAACCAACACTATGCCATCAACAATAAAATACAGATATATCTATGTTCCTACAAGTCAACTTGGGCCAAACCTTACAACAACACAGTGGTCTACATATTCAGGTCCTATAATTTGCAATAATATACTTCCAAATGTGACAGCATTTACAATAGAATTTAAAGCTGAAAATACTGATATGACGACATCTGATATTGTTTCTCAAAAAGTCACTAAATAAAATGGAGTATTAAAAATGAAAAAATTATCTTTATTGTTTTTAAGTATTTTGATGGTTGCATCATGTGACAGCGGTAAAAAAATGGGCGGAGGCTGCGTTGGTGACGATTGTCAAGCAACGTATAAAGTTGACGCTCCAGCTTTTAATGTAATTAATGGTTCTAATGTTCTTGCCGGGACAGAACTTACTATAACTACCGCAACCGATGATGCAGAAATAAAATATACCACAAATGGCGATGATCCTGTAGAACATGGACTGGTTTATACTAATCCTATAATTATAAACAGCGATGTAACAGTTAGAGCTATAGCTAGTAAAGAAGGCATGGAGGATTCAGAAGAAACTACAGCTACTTATGCAGTATCTACACCCAATCAGGTTGTGGCTCCTGTCTTTGTGCCAGCAACTTCTGCGGGCGCTATATTAAAGGGTACAGCTATAAGCATGTACACTACAACACCCGGTGCTGTAATAAGATATAATGTGGGTTCAACAGCTCCAACAGTAAGTACTGGCACACTTTATGATCAAAATAATCCACCAACGATCAGTACCTCTACAATAAAAGCTATTGCTTATATGCCAGACAACAGCCAACCAGCATCTGGTGTGGTTACTGGATCTTATACTTTCCAAACGGTAGCGAAACCTACAATTACTGCAAACAATAGTTCTTATCCTAATTCTGGTAGTACCATATGTACCAACAACACGATAACAATAGCTACAACGACTGGCAGTCCTACAATTAGATATAACCTTACTACAGATGGAACCATGCCTACAATCCCAACAACTATTAATTCTGGGATAGCATATACTGGACCAATAAATTTAGCTCAGTATAACAA
>JAKIZQ010000043.1:8152-8485 GCA_022707945.1 Bdellovibrionales bacterium | reverse complement strand
TCTTTATTGTATGTCCTTCAAGTTCTGCTTCAAGTTTAAACCCATCTTTTATTTTTATCTTAATATCCATGGTTCTTACTCCTTGTCATTATTTTTGTTAGAGTGTAAATAAGTTTGGTAATTCTAGCAAGAGGAGTTTTTATGGATCAAAAACAACACGAAAAGTTCGATGAAAGAAAGGTTAGGCTGGAAAAGCTTGAAAAGGTAAGAGAACAGGGCTTTAGCGGCTATCCAAGAGCAGATTTTAAACCAAATACCATGTCTGTTAAGTTAATAGAAAGTTTTTCTCATCTTAACACTGAACAGATAGAAAAGGATTCAAAGATATATAAA
>JAKIZQ010000043.1:0-8142 GCA_022707945.1 Bdellovibrionales bacterium | reverse complement strand
GGGCGGTTTTGTTCTTTTAGCAGATCAGGAAGGTAGATTCCAAACTTTTATATCTAAGCAAGAACTTAGCGAGCAGGAATTCTTTTTATATAAACATTTGGATATAGGTGATTTCATAGGCGTAGAAGGCCCTTGCTTTAAAACACGAACAGGGGATTTGGCAATAAAAGCACAAAAAATAGTGTTGATGTCAAAATCATTAAGACCACTGCCAGAAAAATTCCACGGGCTTACCGACGTAGAAGCAAGATATAGACAAAGATATTTGGACATGGTCGTTAATCCTGAATCTAGAGAGGTTTTTAAGAAAAGAAGTCTTATGGTCAATTACATAAGAAGCTTCTTGAATGAAAAAGGTTTTTTAGAAGTAGAAACACCAATGATGCATCCAATCCCAGGTGGAGCAACAGCAAAACCGTTCATTACTCATCACAATGCACTGGGTGTTGATCTTTACATGAGAATAGCACCAGAACTTTATTTAAAGAGACTCTTGGTAGGTGGGTTTCAAAAAGTATTTGAACTTAACAGGAATTTTAGGAACGAGGGTATTTCAACTTTCCACAATCCTGAATTCACGATGATGGAAGTTTACGTTGCTTATGCAACTTACGAGTACCATATAGACCTGGTAGAAGAGCTCGTTAGCAGTATGGTACAACATTTTTATCAGTCTGATACAATTACATATCAGGAGCACGAGGTAAGTTTTAAACGTCCTTGGGCCAAGATGACAGTACACGAGAGTATAACAAAATTCTGCCCTCACATTAGTGAACAAACACTATCTTCACAAAAAGAACTATATAAATATATTAAATCAAAACATTATGGAGAACTGGCAAAAAATCCTGAAACAAGTTTGGGTGAATTACTCATGCTTGTTTTTGACGAAGAAGTTCAACCAAAGATAGTTAATCCTACTTACATAACACACTATCCAGTAGAGATATCACCGCTGGCAAGACGTTTTGATGATATGCCAGAGCTTACAGAAAGGTTTGAATTGTTCATCTGTGGAAAAGAGGTAGCCAATGCCTTTACAGAACTTAATGACCCTATAGATCAAAAGGGCAGGTTCATGGAGCAACTTAAAAAGAAAGAAAAAGGTGATGAAGAAGCACACCACTTTGATGAAGATTTTATTACTGCATTGGAACATGGCATGCCACCAGCGGCAGGATTAGGTATAGGAGTGGACAGGCTTGTTATGTTACTTACCAACTCAGCCTCTATAAGAGATGTAATACTATTCCCTGTGCTAAGGCCAAAAAAACAAGAAGAGAATATTAATGAAAACTGATATTCAAAAGTTAGTAGACATAATGGCAAGGCTCAGACAACCAGATGGTTGCCCCTGGGACAGAGAGCAGGACCACGATACTTTAAAACGTTTTTTGATAGAAGAGGCCTACGAAGTAATAGAAGCTGTAGAGAATAAAGACTATGAACACTTAAAAGAGGAATTGGGTGATCTTTTGCTTCAAGTTATCTTTCATGCACAAGTTGCAGAAGAGAATGGGTCTTTTAAACTACAAGATGTTATAGACGGTATAAGCAATAAACTTATACGTAGACATCCCCATGTTTTTGATAAGGCCGCAGGCATTACTTCACAGCAGGTAGAGGTACAGTGGGAAGCAATAAAGATAAATGAGAAAAAAAAGAAAGAGGGTGAACAAAAAAGATCTGCAATAGATGGTGTACCAACTGCAATGCCAGCAACGCTACAGGCTGTTAGGCTTACAGAAAAAGCCTCAAGAGTGGGTTTTGATTGGCCGGGTGTTAAAGAAGTAATGGATAAAATAGATGAGGAGTTGGAAGAATTAAAAATATCTATTTCTAGAAACAAAAGAGAAGAAATAAAACACGAACTGGGAGATCTATTATTTGCTGTTTGCAATCTTTCTAGACATCTTGAAATGGACCCAGAAGAAGTACACAGGGACTGCCTTATAAGGTTCAGAAACCGTTTTAGATTCATGGAAAAACTGGCAGAAAAAGAGGGTAAAAAACTTTCTGATTATACACTGCAAGAACAGGATAAATTTTGGGACAAGGCCAAAGAGGTTCTACAGGATGCTTAAAGTAGTAGCAGGTATAATAAGCGCTAATAACGGAAAGATATTAATAGCACAGCGTGGTAGTGGCATGCATTTTGAAGGGTTTTGGGAATTCCCGGGTGGCAAGATAGAACTTGGTGAGGATCCCAAAAATGCACTTAAAAGGGAAATAAAAGAAGAACTTGAGCTTGATATAAATGTAGAGGAAAAAGTTCATTCATGGGCGTATAATTATGATTTTGGTACCATAAATTTTACTGCATATAGGGCTAGCATAAAAGGCGGGGAATTAAAAACATTAGAACACATGGCTACTGCATGGGTTGAGCCAAGTGAATTAAAGAATTATAAAATGGTGCCAGCAGACCTTGAGCTTGCTGAACTTATTTGTGGAGGTAATTCATGAAATTCAAAGGATTGGGAACTGCACTCATAACACCTTTTAAAAATGGCAAAGAAATAGATTACAGCGTTATGGAAAGACTGCTCGACCAGCAAATAAAGGGTGGTGTTGATTATTTTGTTGTGGCAGGGACCACAGGAGAAGGAACTTCTCTTAGCGAGCATGAATTAGTAGAACTTTTAAGTTTTTGTAAAACCCACAGCGCAGGGAAACCTGTTGTTGCTGGAGCAGGTGGAAACAATACATTAGTGCTTTGTGAGAAAATAGAAAAACTTAATTCTCTTAAATTAGACGGGTATCTTGTAGCCAGCCCTTATTACAATAAACCCACACAAGAGGGACTTTTAAAACATTATGCAGAAGTCTCTAAAGCGGCAAAAGATACAGCGATAATATTGTATAACATCCCAGGCAGGACTGGAGGATGGATCTTGAGTGACACCGTGGTCGAATTGGCCTCAAAACACAAGAATATTTGCGCTATAAAAGAAGCTTCTGGAGATCTTAATTTTGCGATGGAGCTTTATCAAAAAGTTAATCCAAAAAGGAACGATTTTACTTTTCTTTCTGGCGATGATGCTTTTACGCTACCTTTTATGAGCATAGGCTATCATGGTGTTATCTCTGTTATATCAAATGAATTCCCAAAGGAATTAAAGGCCATAGTTGAGTTTGCGGCTAATGGTGAGTTTGAAAAGGCAAGAGAACTGCATTATAAAATGCTTGATATGATGAAAATAAACTTTATAGAAAGTAATCCTGGACCAGTAAAATATGTAATGAAAAAAATGGGTTACGGAGATGGTTCGGTGCGACTTCCTTTAAGTGAGCTAAAAAACACCCAGAAACTAGAAGAGATACTAAAAAAACATATTTAATTTTATTTTATTGACAATAAGTAAATAATATTGTATAATGAATGATGTAAGTAACTGGAGGTTTCTTTATGAAACTAACTATCGTTCTCTTATTCGTTATGCTTTTTGTAGGATGTGAACTTACTACAGAGCGTGTTCCTGATAATCTTGTGGCAAAGGACCTACAAAAAGATATGGAAAGTAACCTCATGAACGGTGCTACAGGGGATGGAATGTTTGTAGATCAAAATGAATATATTGTTTGTAGCGACGAACTTTGTGAGATGGATTGCAATGAAGACACTAAATTAGATTGCACAGATATTGAATGCCAAAAAAGTAGTGCGTCAACAGCTACACTTGTTCAACTATTATTAGACAACGATATAAATTGTCCTCAACAATAAAACCATTTTTTTATTGATTTAAAAGCTTTGTCGAAGTAGATTTTGGCGATGAATATTGTTTTTCGCCACAAGGAACGCATACCGGTAAAGACCTATGGAGGTACAGAAAGGATACTTTGGTGGCTGATGAAGGAGCTTGTAGAGCTTGGCCACGAGGTTTCTTTGATAGGTGATCCAGGGTCTGAACTACAACAAATAGGCGCAAAACTTATTCCTGATACTAGAAGCTCTGATTGGCAAGACCTAATACCAAAGAACACAGATATAGTTCACCTAACACTTATGAGCGATGTAGAAGCTGTTAAAGATCATCCGACGATTTTGACCATACATGGGAATGGTAAACTAAATGAACGTTTTCAAAAGAATACCGTTTTCTTGTCTAAAAAACATGCATTCAACCACAATGCGACTTGTTATGTTTATAACGGTATAGATTTTAGTGAATATCCATTCCAACCTAAATCAACTAATAATAAAAACTGGCAGAACTTTTGTTTTCTGGCAAAGGCAAATTGGTCTGTAAAGAACCTTAAGGACTGCATAAAAGTCTGTAAAACAGCAAAAAAGAACCTTACTGTTGCGGGTGGTAGGGCATATAGTCTTTCAAAATATATTAAATCTTTGGGCTTTATAGATAACAACAAGAAACTGGAACTCTTACGTTCTAGTAACGCACTACTTTTTCCTGTAAGGTGGCACGAACCATTTGGTGTAGCAATAATTGAGGCATATACCCAAGGACTACCAGTGATTGGCTCTAACTACGGAAGCTTGCCTGAACTAATAAATAAAGATACAGGTGTTTTGTGTAATAACTATGCTGAATTATTAGAGGCTGTATCAAAAGAGGAAAATGTTTTTGACGCAGAAAGGATAAGAGTTTATGCTGAGTCAAAGTTCAATAGCAAAGATATGGCAAAGAGTTATCTAAAACTTTATGCAGAAGTTATTGAGGGAAAAAATCTTAATGAAACTTATCCAGAGTATTCATTAAAACAGGACCCAGAGTCCTTATTACCATTTGGGGAGTAAATAATGGGGAATCTTTCACTAGTAATAATAACCTTGGACGAAGAACACAATATAGAAAGATGTATAAAATCTGTGCCTTTTGCTAAAGAAGTAATAGTTGTTGATTCTGGTAGCAAAGATAGAACAAAACAAATAGCAGAAAGTCTTGGTGCAAAATTTATATACAACGAGTGGAAAAGTTTTGGTGCCCAAAAAAAATTCGCGGCACAACTTGCAAGTTGTGAGTGGATACTTTCTTTAGATGCTGATGAATGGTTGAGTGAAGACCTGCAGGATGAAATAAAACTTGTTGTAGACAATGATGGTTGGGGAAAAAATGTTTTTAAAATAAAAAGAATGAGCCGTTTTCTTGGTCGTTGGATAAAACATGGCGGCTGGTACCCAGATTGGCAGACACGTTTTTACAGAAAAACTTATGCGGAATGGAGCGAAAGTGAGACTATTCATGAAACTTTGAAAGTAAAAGTAACACCCTCTAAACTTTATGGTGTTATGTACCACACTCCATTCGATAGTATAAAAGATCAGGTAGATTCAAACTTTAGATATGCAAAACTTTTGGCAGAAAAAAAATTAAAAGAGGGTGTAAGGATAACTAACCCTTTACTGATAGTTATTAAGACCATCTCAAAATTCCTTGAGAATTACATAATAAAAAGTGGTTGGATGGACGGTACAGCAGGGTTTGTGATAGCCATTAATTCTGCACATTCATATATGATACAAATGTACACTATCTATGTAAGCTCTAAAAAGGAATTAAAGGATGTCTAGGTTCGTACACTTACATCTTCATACAAACTACTCACTTTTAGACGGTGCAATAAACATAAAAGAGTTGGCTCGTTATCTTAAAGAAACCGACATGAAAAAATGTGCCATTACCGACCATGGTGCAATGTTCGGTGTAGTAAAGTTCTATAAAGAAATGAAGCATAATGGCATAAAACCAATAATAGGTTGCGAATGCTATACAACGAAGGGTTCTAGATTTGAAAGGGTAGCAGATTCAAACCACCTTGTACTCTTATGTCAGGACAAAGAGGGCTATAAGAACCTGTCCAGGCTTGTTACTCACGCCTATACAGAGGGTTTTTACTATAAGCCAAGAATGGATAGGGAACTTTTAGAAAAACACTCTAAAGGGCTGATAGCACTTTCTGCCTGCCTTAAGGGAGAAATAGCCTCGTTAATACTTGAGGGTAGAGAAGAAGAAGCAAAGAAAACTGCAAAATGGTACAAGGACGTTTTTGATGGAAGATTTTATCTTGAGTTGCAGGATAACGGTATAGACGAACAATACCTGGTAAACGAAAAGATCGTTCAAATAGGTATGGAACTTGACATACCACTGGTAGCAACAAACGATTGTCATTACATAAATAAAAAAGATGCCTTTGTTCAGGACGTTCTTGTTTGCGTATCTACAAAAAAGACACTTGATGACCCAAACAGAATGAAAATGTCCACCAACGAGTTCTATGTAAAAACAGCAGATGAAATGATGCAGGGATTTTTTAAAGAATACCCTCAGGCAATATCAAATACACTAAAAATAGCCGATCAATGTGAATTCTCTTTTAAGACAGGCATACATTATTTGCCTGTAATGGGTAAGACAGAAGATGAAAGTGCAAGCACGATAGAAAAAGAAGCTCAAAAAGGACTAGAAAAAAAGAATATCCCTCTAGAGAAACAAAAAGAATATCAGGACAGATTACAACATGAATTGGATATCATACAAAAGATGGGATACTCAAGTTACTATCTTATAGTCGCTGATTTTATAGCTTGGGCAAGGCAGAACAGTGTCCCTGTTGGTCCGGGAAGAGGTTCTGGAGCGGCATCTTTGGTAGCATATTGTCTTGGCATAACCAATCTTGACCCTATCAAGTATGATCTCATCTTTGAGCGTTTTCTTAACCCTGAAAGAGTTAGTTTGCCTGATTTTGACATAGATTTTTGTAGCAGGAAAAGAGAGGACGTCTATAACTACCTTGTTGGTCGCTATGGACAGGACTATGTTACAAGAATAGCGACCTTTGGTTTTCTTAAGGCAAAGAGCGCTATTAAGGACATTGGAAGAGTGCTTGGTTACCCTGTGCAAAAGGCACAAGATGTTTCAAACCTTGTTCCACTCCTTGATTATGACAAAGGTGAAAACCTTAAAGACGCTGTAGAAAAAGAACCAGCATTAAGAAGGTTGGTTAACGAAGACCCAAGCATAGCTAAATTAGTAGAACTTGCTTCATCAATAGAAGGTTCTGTTAGGAATTATGGTGTGCATGCAGGTGGTGTCATCATATCCAGTATCCCAGTATTGGATATAGTTCCATTGATTCCAGCAGATGATGTTATAGCAACTCAGTTTGACATGAAGGATGTAGAAGAAGTAGGGCTTGTTAAATTCGATCTTTTAGCGATAGAAACCCTTACTATAATTGACGACGCTGTACAATATATAAAAAGATTTAAGGACCCTAACTTTGATATAGAAAAAATGCCACTAGATGATCCTAATATATTCCAAATGCTTGCACATGGTGACACCATTGGTATCTTTCAGCTTGAATCTCCTGGGATGCAAAAACTTTTAAGGAACCTTAAACCAGATTGTTTTGAGGACATAATAGCTGTTAACGCTCTTTACAGACCAGGTCCGCTTGAAGGTGGAATGGTTGACCAGTTCATAAATAGAAAACACGGAAGAGAAGAAATTGAATATCCATTCAAGGAATTAGAATCGATATTAAAAGAAACTTACGGCATCATCGTTTATCAGGAGCAAGTACAGCGAATAGCTTCTACCTTGGCTGGTTACAGCATGGGAGAAGCAGACCTTTTAAGAAGGGCCATGGGTAAAAAGAAAGCAAAAGAAATGGAAGAGCAAAAGGCTCGCTTTCTTGATGGTGCACAAAAGAACGGACATGACCTTAAAAGAGCAGATGAACTCTTTGAACTTATGGCAAAATTCGCTGGTTATGGTTTTAACAAAGCACATGCGGCAGTTTATGCATTTAACGCCTACGTTACTGCATATCTAAAATATTATTATCCTGTAGAATTTTTATCATCACTCCTAACGTCTAAAATGAACAAGGATTTTGACTCCTCGGAACTTTATATAAGTGATGCTTTGGCACACGGCATAAAGTTATTACCACCGGATGTGAACGAGAGCGTTCTTTTGTTCGAACCAAGGGGTAAGGCCATAAGGTTCGGTTTTGGAGGTATAAAAAACGTTGGTTCAGCCTCTATATCTGCCATAATGGAAGAGAGAGGGACCAATGGACTTTTTAAAAGCTTCTTTGACTTTTGTTTTAGAGTGGACACTAGAAAAGTTAACAAGAAAACTATAGAGTGTTTGGTCAAGGCGG
>JAKIZQ010000042.1:5303-8502 GCA_022707945.1 Bdellovibrionales bacterium | reverse complement strand
GTATGGGAGAGCTACATCTAGAGATTATCGTCGATAGATTACTTAGGGAATTTAAAGTTTCTGCAAAAGTAGGTAAACCACAAGTTGCTTATAGAGAAACTATTACCGTTAATTCAGAAGCGATGGGATATTTTGATAAGGAGCTTGGTGGCAAGAAATATTTTGCTGGAGTTAAACTAGAAGTTTCTCCATACGATGGGCAAGATATAGTTTCTGTTGGTTTTGCATTAGAGCAGGATAATATGACCACAGAGCAAAAAAATATTTTAGTAAGATCAATAAAAGATGCTTCAACATCCGGTCATTTGGCTGGATATCCTGTTTATAAACTTCAGGTTTTGGTCAAAAAGGTGGAATTATTGGATGCAGATGGTTTAGAGGTTTCTATACCAGCAGCTGCGTCATTAGCCTTTAGAGAGGCTTACAGCAACGGTAAACCAGTACTTTTGGAGCCTATTATGAAGGTTGAAGTGGTCTGCCCAGAAGAATATGTTGGTGATATTATTGGAGATATTGGAACAAGAAGGGGTAGGGTCCTTGAAATGGGAATACGTTCAGATGGTCTAAGGTTTGTGCTTGGAAGTGTCCCTCTTGCAGGGATGTTTGGCTATTCCACCGACTTAAGATCGCTTACTCAAGGTAGGGGAACCTATACGATGGAGTTCTCTGAATATCAAGCTGTTCCGGAAGCCCTTGGTAGAGGGATAATTGGCGGAATAAATTATTTTTAATAATAGGTTGCATTTTTCAAGAAAATTTTGTAAATTGGGTTGCCATTTTAGGCAATGGAGTATTTTTGCAAACTTTAATTAGACGCTGAGGAGGAATAATTTTTATGGCAAAGCAGAAATTTGAGAGGAACAAGCCCCACGTTAACGTAGGAACGATAGGTCACGTAGACCATGGTAAGACTACCTTGACAGCGGCGATAACAAAGATTTTGGCTAAATCTGGGATGGCAGAATTCAAGTCATTTGACCAGATAGATAACGCGCCAGAAGAAAGAGATAGAGGAATAACAATAGCGACAGCCCACGTAGAGTACCAGACAAACAACAGACACTATGCCCACGTAGATTGTCCAGGGCATGCAGACTATATAAAGAACATGATCACCGGTGCAGCTCAGATGGACGGAGCGATATTGGTGGTTAGTGCGGTGGATGGACCTATGCCACAGACAAGAGAACACATTTTGTTGGCAAGACAGGTAGGAGTTCCAGCGATAGTGGTATTTTTGAACAAGTGTGACATGGTAGATGACCCAGAGTTGTTGGACCTTGTAGAGTTGGAGCTAAGAGAACTTTTATCTAAGTATGAGTTCCCTGGAGACAATATTCCGATAATCAGGGGAAGTGCGTTGAAGGGATTGGAAGGAGATCCAGAGGCAGAGAAGCAGATATTGGGATTGATGGAAGCAGTGGATAGTTATGTTCCGACCCCAACAAGAGACAAAGAGAAGCCATTTTTGATGCCAATAGAGGACGTTTTTTCTATATCAGGTAGAGGAACGGTTGTAACAGGTAGGATAGAAAGAGGCCAGATCAAGGTTGGAGAGGAAGTAGAGATAGTAGGAATCAAGGACACAGCTAAGACAGTAGTAACTGGAGTAGAGATGTTCAGGAAGCTTCTTGATTACGGTGAAGCAGGAGATAACGTAGGTTGTCTACTTAGGGGAACCAAGAAGGAAGAAGTAGAAAGAGGACAGGTATTGGCTAAGACGGGTTCAATAAATCCACATACAAAGTTTAAGGCACAAGTATACGTGTTGAGTAAAGAAGAAGGTGGAAGACATACCCCGTTCTTTAATGGATATAGGCCACAGTTTTATTTTAGGACAACAGACGTTACAGGAGTAGCGACATTGCCAGCAGGAGTAGAGATGGTAATGCCTGGAGATAACGTAGTGTTGGAGATAGAGCTTATATGCCCGATAGCTATGGAAAAGGAGCTAAGGTTTGCTATCAGAGAAGGTGGTAGAACCGTTGGCGCAGGCGTTGTAAGCGAAATAGTTAAATAACCACGGAGTTGAATTATGAACGAGACTGGAAAGATAAGAATAAAGTTAAAAGCGTTCGATCACAAACTGCTTGATCAATCTACTAAGGAAATAGTGGATACAGCCAAAAGGACTGGCGCAAAAGTCGCTGGACCTATCCCACTTCCTGTAGCAATAGAAAGATACACAGTCCTTCGTTCGCCACACATAAATAAGAAGTCAAGAGAACAGTTCGAGATCCGTACACATAAAAGGATGATAGACATTCTTGAACCAACACAGCAGACGGTTGATGCTTTAATGAAGCTAGATCTTTCTGCAGGTATAGACGTAGAGATAAAACTTTAGGAGCATGAAAAGTGAAGGTAGCAGTTTACGATAATAAGAAGAAAAAAATAGAAGATATCGATCTAAAGGACGATGTCTTTGGTGTAGAGATCAACGAAGGTCTGTTACATCAAGTGGTCCTTGCACAACTTGCTGGTAAAAGAGCAGGTACAGCCTCTACAAAAGATAGAGGTGAGGTTAGCGGTAGCACTAAAAAACTTTTCAAACAGAAAGGTACCGGTAATGCAAGACCCGGTAGCATAAAATCACCATTGCAATATGGTGGTGGTATAGTTTTTGGTCCACACCCAAGAAGTTTTGCTCAAAAAGTTAATAAGAAAGAATATAAGAATGCTATTCGTTCAGCTATCGCTGATAGAATAAAATCTGGTTCTTTCTACGTCGTTAATGAAATAAAACTTCCAGAAGCAAAAACAAAAACAGTAAGTACTATGCTCAAGAGCTTTGATATATCAAAGTGTCTAATAGTGGATATAGATAATCCACAGTTAAAACTTTCTTCAAGGAACATCTATGGTGTTAAAGCGGTAAAACCAGAACAAGTTACTCCATACGATATCCTTAAATATGAGAACGTTCTTTTAACTAAAGCCGCTCTTGAAAAACTAAGCGAGTACATCTCTTAATCAGGATACAGGAGAAATATTATGGAAAGGTTATATGAAATAATTAAAAGGCCTCTTATGACTGAAAAGAGTACAGTCGCTGGTGAAAAACAGAATGCCTATGTCTTTGAAGTTGTGAATGATGCAGACAAAACAGAAATAAAAGATGCAGTAGAAAAACTTTTTGAAGTTAAAGTTAAGAGTGTCAATACTCAGGTTGTTCACGGTAAAGTGAAAAGAGTATCTG
>JAKIZQ010000042.1:0-5293 GCA_022707945.1 Bdellovibrionales bacterium | reverse complement strand
ATTATGGCAAGAGATCTAAATGGAAAAAGGCTGTAGTTACTTTGCAAGAAGGCCACAAGATACAGCTTGTTGAAGGTGTGTAAGGAGGAACGATGGGCTTAAGGAATTTTAAACCAACAACGCCTACTAAAAGAGGTACCGTTTCTGCGGACTATTCAGAATTAACGGTTAAAAAACCATCTACAAAATCTCTTCTTAAGAAGAAAGCAAAAAAAGGTGGAAGAAACAACCAAGGCGTAGTTACCGTTAGATGGATAGGCGGTGGACATAAACAAAAATACAGGATCATAGATTTTAAGAGAGATAAATATGAGATCCCAGGAGTTGTAGCTACTATAGAGTATGATCCTAATAGAACATCAAGAATAGCTCTTGTTAATTACAAGGACGGAGAAAAAAGGTACATCATAGCACCAGACGGTCTTAAAGTTGGTGACAATGTACTTAGATCAGATAATGCAGAAATAAAAGTTGGGAACTGTTTAAAGATAAAGAACATCCCTGTTGGTACTATGGTACACAACGTCGAAATAAGACCTGGTAAAGGTGGACAAATAGCAAGGTCTGCTGGATCTTTTGCTCAGATACTTGGCAAAGAAGATGTTTACGCACAATTAAGGATGCGCAGCGGAGAAGTTAGAAAAGTACTTGTTGAGTGTATTGCCACTATTGGTCAGGTAGGTAATCTTGATCACGAGAACACTACGACTGGTAAAGCTGGTAAGTCTAGATGGAAAGGTATTAGACCAAGGGTTAGAGGCGTTGTCATGAACCCTGTTGATCACCCACACGGTGGTGGAGAAGGAAAAACATCTGGTGGTAGACCATCTGTTACTCCTTGGGGAAAACCAACGAAAGGTTATAAGACAAGAAAGAACAAGAGAACTCAGAAATATATAGTAAGGAGTCGCCATCAGGCGTAATAGGAGGGATTAACTTGGCAAGGTCTGTTAAAAAAGGTCCATTTATTGATGACCATTTGATGAAGAAAGTAGATAAAGCTGCTTCTGCTGGTAGCAGACAGGTAATAAAAACATGGTCAAGGCGTTCTACTATATTTCCAGAAATGGTAGGACTTACAATAGCTGTTCACAATGGAAAGAAATTTGTTCCAGTGTTTGTGACAGAGAACATGGTAGGGCATAAACTTGGTGAGTTTGCAATAACAAGAACCTTCCATGGACATGGTGCAGAAAAAGCAGAAGCATCATCCTCATCTGATAGTAAACCAGCTGCATAAGGATAATTAAGGAGAATATTTTATGGCAGAAGTAAGTGTAAAAACAAGGTTCGTAAGAATAGCGCCAAGAAAGCTTAGACTTGTGTCTGATCTTATAAGAGGCAACATGGTCGGAGAGGCTATCAACACGTTAAAGTTCACAAACAAGAGAGGCGCAAAGGTTGTATACAAGGCCATCATGAGTGCAGTCGCTAATGCTCAGAGCAAAGGGACTATCAACGTCGATAATCTTTACGTAAAAAAGATACATGTCGATGAAGGTCCTGTTATGAAAAGATTTATGCCAAGAGCTCAGGGAAGAGCTACTCAAATTAGAAAAAAAATGAGTCATCTTAATGTAATTTTGGATGAGAAATAGGAGGTAATAACTTGGGTCAGAAAGTACATCCGTATGGATTTAGATTAGGTGTTAACAAGACTTGGATATCTAGATGGTTCACAGAAAAAGATTATGCAAAAAATCTTCATGAGGACCTACAGATAAGAAAGTATGTTAAGGAGAACCTTAAATTTGCAGGTGTTTCAAAAGTAGATATTGAAAGAGCTGTTGGAAAAGTTAAGGTTAATGTTCATACAGCAAGACCGGGCGTTGTTATAGGCAAGAAAGGTCAAGGTATAGAAACATTAAAAAACAGTATACAAAAGCTGACCAAGAACGAGGCTGTCCTTAATATAATAGAAGTTAAAAGACCAGAAATGGATGCACAACTGATATCAGAAAACATAGCTATGCAGCTAGAGAAAAGAGTAGCTTTTAGAAGAGCAATGAAAAAAGCTATTTTCAATGCAAGAAAATTTGGTGCTAAGGGTGTTAAAATAAAATGTTCAGGTAGATTAGCAGGATCAGAAATAGCAAGAAGTGAATGGTACGTCGAAGGATCTGTTCCTCTACATACACTTAGAGCAGATATAGACTACGGTTTTGGTGAAGCAAAAACTGTTTATGGAATCATCGGAATAAAAGTTTGGGTCTATAAAGGTGACATAATAGATACAAGAGCTGCTGGAAGGAGTGAATAGCAATGGCTTTAAGTCCAAAAAGATCAAAGTATAGAAAACAAATGAGAGGCAAAATGAAAGGCAATGCAACCTCTGGGGCTAAACTTAGCTTCGGTGACTTTGGCCTTCAGTGTCTTGATTCAGGGTTTATAACAGGAAAACAGATAGAGTCAGGCAGAGTGGCTATATCAAGATCCGTAAAGAAAGGTGGTAGGGTTTGGATAAGAGTTTTCCCTGATAAACCTTATACAAAAAAGCCTACCGAAGTAAGAATGGGTAAAGGAAAAGGTCCGGTAGAAGAATGGGTAGCTCCAGTAAAACCCGGAAGGATAATATATGAGATGGAGGGTGTTACAGCAGATATTGCTTTAGAGGCCCTTTCTACAGCGGGGAGCAAACTTCCTGTTAAGACTAGATTCATTAAGAGGGAGGGACTGTAAGATGTTGAAGCCTTCAGAATTAAGATCACTTTCAGTTGATGATCTTAAAGCAAAAGTAAAAGATATCAACGAAGAGATATTTAAAATACGTATGCAAAGTGCAACAGGTGCTGTTACTAACAAGACCCTTACTGTTACAAAAAGAAGGGATCTTGCAAGAGTTAAGACAGTATTGAATGAAAAATTGAGAGGAGCAGTTAAATGAACCAGACCAGAGGACAAATAAAGACCCTTACCGGTACTGTTGTTAGCAACAAAATGGAAAAAACTATCGTTGTTAACGTTACAAGAAAATATAAACATCCAAAATACGGTAAATATATAAACGTGAATAAAAAATATTATGCTCACGATGAGAAGAATGAAGCTGTTATTGGCGACGAAGTTATGATCGGCTTTAGTCGTCCTATAAGCAAAACAAAGAAATGGAGACTGTTAAAGGTCACTAGGAAGGTGGTAGAGGTATGATACAGGTTCAAAGTAATTTAAACGTAGCTGACAACTCTGGCGCAAAGACCGTTATGTGTATAAAGGTTCTTGGTGGATCAAAAAGAAGGTACGCTAGGATAGGCGACATAATAGTTGTATCCATAAAGGATGCTATTCCTACTTCTAAGATAAAGAAGGGCTCTGTTGCAAAGGCTGTTGTTGTAAGAACTAAAAAAGAACTTGGTAGAGAAGATGGTTCTTATATAAGGTTCGACGATAATGCGGCTGTTATAATAGATGCTCAAAACGAACCCGTTGGAACCAGAATATTTGGTCCAGTGGCAAGAGAGCTGAGAGCTAAAAAATTCATGAAGATAATTTCACTAGCTCCGGAGGTACTATGATACGCAAGGGTGACACCGTTATAGTTAAGACGGGTAAAGAGAAAAGAAAAACAGGAAAGGTTCTAAGAGTAATAGATTCTGGATCTAGAGTACTTATTGAAAAGCTTAATATAGTAAAAAAGAACTCTAAACCAACTCAGGCTAATCCTGCAGGTGGTATAGTCGAAAAAGAAGCTCCGATTAATACAAGTAACGTCATGATATTTTGTTCTCACTGCAACAAAGGTGTAAGAACCGGCTTTAAATCAGTGAAAGATAAAAAAGTTCGTTACTGTAAAAAATGTGAGAAGAATATCTAGGAGGATCGTCGTGGTAAGGTTGTTAGAAAAATATAGAAAAGAAGTTGTTCCGGCTCTTAAAGCAGAGTTTAAGTACAAGAACATCATGCAAGTTCCAAAAATAGAGAAGATAGTAGTTAACGTATCTACATCAGAGGCACTTACAGAGCCAAAGATATTAGACGCTGCTCAAAAAGAGATAGCAAGTATTACTGGACAAAGACCGGTAATAACAAAGGCTAAAAAATCGATCGCTGGTTTTAAACTTAGAGAAGGTCAAAAACTAGGTGTTGCTGTAACTCTAAGAAGAGAAAAGATGTATGAGTTTATGGATAGATTGATAAACATAGCTCTACCAAGAGTAAGGGACTTTAGGGGAGTTTCTCCTAAGGCTTTTGATGGAAGAGGTAACTACACTATAGGTCTTAAGGAGCAAATAGTGTTCCCAGAAATAAATTTTGATAAGGTCGATAAACCACGAGGTATGAACATAACTATAGTTACATCGGCTAAGACGGATGCAGAAGGAAGAGCTCTTCTTGCTAAGATGGGTATTCCTTTTAGGCAGTAATTAAGGAGGTTTAAGTTGGCAAAACTTTGTAAATTCGAGAAAATGAAAAAAACACCTAAATTTGAGGTGAGAAAAAGGAATCGTTGCAAGATATGTGGAAGAGCAAGAGCATATCTAAGACGTTTCGATATGTGCAGACTTTGTTTTAGAGAATTATCACTGAGAGGAGAAATCCCCGGTGTAACAAAGGCTAGTTGGTAAAGGGAGGAGAATAAAAATGCATCACGATCCAATATCAGATTTTCTTACAAGGATACGTAACGCTAACTTGGCAAAACTGCCAAGAGTTGCGATACCTTCTTCTAAGATGAAACTGAACATACTTAAGATACTAAAGGATGAAGGTTATATAGCTGATTACAGCATGAGTGAAAAGTACCATGGTGTAATTAAGATATACCTCAAGTATGATAACAGCGGTAAACCGATGATATCAACACTTCAAAGAATGAGCAGGCCCGGTAGACGTTATTATAGTAAGTCAAATCAGGTTCCAGAATCATTGAATGGTTTTGGTATAACTATCGTTTCCACCTCTAAAGGAATGATGACAGATAAAGAAGCAAAAAAGCTTAATGTTGGTGGAGAGGTAATTTGTAAGGTTTGGTAAAAATTTAAGGAGTATTTAGATATGTCCAGAATAGGTAAAAAACCAGTTTCAATACCAAAAGGCGTTAAGATCGAGGTAAAAGGTCAAAGCGTTAAGGTAACAGGCCCGAAAGGTAACCTTGAGTATGTTTGTCCAACAGGGATAGGCGTTAAACAAGAGAGCGAATCCTTGTTAGTATCAAGGGCCAACGACGAAAGAAATACCAGAGCACTTCATGGACTTGCAAGAACACTTATAAACAATATGGTTGTAGGTGTTTCTGAAGGTTTCAAAAAAGAGTTGGATATAATAGGCGTTGGTTATAAGGCACAACTCAGGACAA
>JAKIZQ010000041.1 GCA_022707945.1 Bdellovibrionales bacterium | reverse complement strand
CCAAAGAACCAATTCATGCTAAGGAGTTTTCCTCCACTTAACCTCCAATTAATATCCAAACCGGTTGATACACTGAATCTTAAGAACCTGTGAGATATTATCGGAGTTACATCCAAGAACATTTCTTCTTGATGATGTGTCCCTACTGCTAAAGAAATGTCTAACCACTCATGTCTTAAGAATTGATATTCAAGATCTCCACCAAAGTAAAAAGGAGTTGTTCCAGCGCCAAGCCTTAGATCTATATCTAGATCATCTATGACCCCATATCCAAGATGGAAGTTGCTGATGAAATCATTGGGGTCTATATACCCCTGTACTTCTGCTCCTATCATTGCAGTCCCTTCTCTTAATGTAGAGGCTGTACCAAAGATCTCTGCATATATTGATGCAGAAGACAGGATAGCTATAAGTACTATGAGTTTTTTCATTATTAACTCCCGTTATTTTATATTTTGATTTGCCATTTTTAGTTTGCTATGTCTATTTTGTCAATTATGGAAAAAGTTATAATCATAGGTGCTTCGTCTGGTATAGGCAAACATCTTGCAAAAGAATTTTCTAAAGATGGTTTTGTAGTGGGGCTTGCATCAAGAAGACTAGAGCTGTTAGAAGAACTTAAGACAGAGCTTCCAACTAAATCTTACGTTAAGAAATTGGATCTTTATGACGCTGATTCTGCCATAAAAGCTTTAGATGAACTAATAAATGAAATGGGCGATGTGGATGTTATAATAATAAATTCTGGTACTGGTCATGATAATCCTGTGCTTGAATGGTGTAAAGAACGTCCAAGTGTAGAAGTTAATGTTTCTGGTTTTACAGCGATGGCTGTTTCTGCTACTAACTACTTTATAAAAAGAGGTAAAGGCCACATAGTTGGTATTTCTTCTGTTGCTGGGATAAGACCTTTTAGGTTATGCCCTGCATATGGAGCTTCTAAAGCATATATTAGTTTTTATCTTGAGGGACTAAGACACAAATTTGCAAAAGAAGGTTTTGATAAAATATATATAACAGATATAAGACCGGGTTTTGTGTATACAGACCTTACAAAAAATAACGGCAAAATGTTCTGGGTCTCTACTGTAGAAAAGGCGGCTTCTCAAATATATACAGCTACAATAAATAAAAAGAAGATAGCTTATGTTACAAAAAGATGGAAACTTATAGCCTTTATAATGAAATACATTCCAGATTTTATTTATAACAGAATATAAACATGATATTCTATGAAGGTATGAAGAAGAATTTTTTTCTATTACTTATATTCTTGTTGATGTCGTTTAGTGTATCTGCATTTAAGTATGCTGGCGTTGGTATAGGTCCGGGTTTTGGGATAAAAGGATTTAGTGGTACAAAGTATTTTATAAATGCCGACTGGCAACCTCATGATAACATAGGGACTAGGTTAATGGTAGGTTTCCCCGACGGGTTTTGGCTTGGGGTTGGACTTAATTTTTCTTATACCACACCAGAAAGTTTTTCTAGGACTTTTAGGTGGACCTTTAACGGAGGTCTTCCTATCATAATGAACATACATGAAAGCTATAAAGTGGCTTTTTTTGGTGTTAATCTTGGTACTACGTTGTCTTTTGATACAGATGGTAGAGGTTTGTATTATATTTATATAACACCTATGGAAATATTTTACTCTCCTATAACGTGGAGACTTTCACCAAGTAGTGGATGGGATATGACCTCTAATATGTCCCTTATAACAGCTGTAGGTTTTAGGGCCGCGATATGAAACAACGTAATTGGCACGAAATAAAAGCAGATAAAGCACACATAAGTAAAGAGAAGAAAAAAGCTCAAGAGCTTAAATCAAGCACTTGGTGGCAACAAAAACTTAATGAAGGTTTGTGTCATTACTGCGGTAAGAAATTTCCAAAAGATCAATTAACCATGGACCACGTAGTTCCAATTGCTCGTGGTGGAAAAAGCAATAAGGGTAATGTTGTGGTGTCCTGTTTTTCTTGTAATCAAGGAAAAGGTCTTGATACTCCTGTAGAAGCTATACTCGACGGATTATTTAAAAAGCACAGCTCCTAAGGCCGGTCTTTCTTGACATGGTGCGTAAAATGAAATAATCCCTACATTGTTTTTCACGAACAATTTGGAGGGTTACTTAAGATCATGAAACAAGATTCTTCTGTCCCAAGAGTAGAGATCCGTATCAATGAATGTAAGGGTTGTCATCTGTGTGTTGCCGCTTGTCCAAAGAAAGTTCTAACCCCTTCTGGTAGCTTTAATAATCAGGGTTATAACTATGCAAAGTATAAAGGTGAAGGCTGTATTGGTTGTGGTATCTGTTTTTATTCTTGTCCTGAGCCTGGTGCAATAACAGTCTATAAAAAGGAGAGTTAAGTTATGCAGAAAGAATTCATAAAAGGTAACGAAGCTGTAGTGAAAGGCGCGATATTAGCAGGTTGTACACATTATTTTGGTTATCCTATAACTCCTGCAAGTGAGATAGCTCATGCAGCATCATTCTATATGCCTTTATTTGGTGGTACTTTTATACAGGCAGAAAGCGAAGTTTCTGCAATAAATATGGTCTATGGAGCCGCTGGAGCAGGAGTAAGGTGTATGACAGCTTCTTCTGGACCTGGTTTCAGTCTAAAGGCAGAGGGTATATCATATCTTGCTGGGGCAGAGCTCCCTTGCGTTATAGTTGACGTAATGAGAGCAGGTCCGGGTCTTGGTAATATATTCCCAGAACAAGGGGACTATAATCAGGTAGTTAAAGGTGCTGGCCATGGTAACTATAAAGTTGTTGTTCTTGCTCCAAATTCTGCACAAGAAATGGCAGATCATGGATACATGGCTTTTGATATAGCAGAAAAACACAGGATACCTGTGATGATATTAACTGATGCATACATAGGTCAGATGATGGAGCCAGTTGATTTTCCAACAGAAGTAAAAAAAGTAAAAAGATTTGATTGGGCTGTTTATGGCGATAAAGAAAGTAGACAAGCTTTAGTTACATCCATCGTTATGAGTGCAGAACTTCTTGAAGAACACAATATAAAGCTCAACAAAAAATATGAAAAGATAGAAAAAGAAGAAGTAAAGTACGAAGGCTATAAACTTGATGATGCAGACGTAGTTTTTGTTGCATACGGAGTTTCGTCAAGAATAGTAATGAGTGCTGTAGATATTCTTAGGAATAAAAATATAAAAGCAGGTCTATTAAGACCTATCACACTATTCCCGTTCCCTAAACAGGCATGCATAGATGCGGCATCTAAAGCAAAAAAGATAATAGCTGTTGAACTAAGCAATGGACAATTGGCAGACGACGTAAGACTAGCCATAAATTGTAAGAAAGAAGTGCAGCATTATGGAAGAATGGGCGGTATGACACCTACGGTAGAAGAAATAGTTTCTTTAGTAGAATAAAAAAAGGAGTACCTAAGATGAGCACAAATCCTAATATACTTTCAAAGTCCAAGGCTTTTTACGACGAGTTTACAAGAAAAGGTGTTGAGGACGTTATAACAACTCACTATTGTCCGGGCTGTGGGCACGGAATACTTCACAAGATGATAGCAGAGGCTGTTGCAGACCTTGGCATACAGGACAAGACCATACTTATATCTCCAGTAGGATGTTCTGTTTTTGCATATTATTATTTTGATACAGGTAACGTGCAGGTTGCTCACGGTAGAGCACCAGCTGCTGCAACTGGAGTTAAAAGGGCAAGACCTGGTAGTATTGTTATAAGCTATCAAGGAGATGGTGACCTTGCCGCTATTGGTACTGCAGAAATAGTCCACGCCGCTAATCGTGGAGAAAGCATGACGGTGTTCTTTGTTAACAACGCAATATATGGAATGACTGGTGGACAAATGGCTCCAACAACTACCATAGGACAAAAAACAGCAACTACACCATACGGAAGAAAAGCAGAGAACGAAGGTTATCCAATAAAGATGTCAGAATTGATATCTACTTTAAATGCACCAGTGTTTGTTGAAAGAGTAAGTCTTGCAGATGTTCCTAATAGAAATAAGACGAGAAATGTTGTAAAGAAAGCAATACAAAATCAAGTTGAAGGCAAGGGGTTTTCTTTTGTAGAAGTACTTTCTGCTTGTCCTAGTGGTTTAAAGAAAACGCCAGTAGAAACTAATGAATGGGTTAAGTCTACACTTCATACTATATTCCCAATAGGCAATTACAGAGACAATACTGCAAATGCCCAAGCAATGTTCAAAAAAGATCCAAGCTCTAACAGGGATGATGTTCTAAAGGCACTCAACCTCTTAGATAGAAGCACAGATTATAAGACGAGTGTTGATAAAACAAAGTTCACTGATCAAAACGTTAGACTAGCTGGATTTGGTGGACAAGGTATATTGTCAGCAGGAAGCACATTATCTGTACTTGCAATGTATGAGGGATTAGAAACTACCTGGATACCATCATATGGTCCAGAAATGAGAGGTGGTACTTCTAATTGTCATGTAAGGGTAAGTAATAAAAGAATAGGTTCACCGTTGGTAGAAACTCCTAACGTACTTATCACAATGAATGGACCTTCATTGGAAAAATTTGAATCAATAGTCGAGAAAAATGGGATCATAATAGTTAACTCATCAATAATAGATAAAAAAGTAACAAGAAAAGATGTTAAGACCTATTATGTTCCACTTACTCAGATATCAACGGATATGGGCGTTCCAGCGGCACAAAGTGTTGCAGGTCTTGCCGCATATCTTGCTATAACAAAAGTTATTCCAGTAGAAAAATTGGAATACATTGTTCATAAATCATTAAAGAGAAAAGAGTTGGCAGAAAAGAATATAGCGATAATCAGAAAAGTTGCAGAATACATTAACAGTCTTTAATAATGCCTTAAAAGGAGGCTTTAATGGCTTATAGGGTTTTAGTTATTAATCCGGGTTCTACCTCTACCAAAATTGCTATTTACGAGGGAGAAACAGAAGCGGTAAGAATGACGTTAAAACATAGTGAGGCAGAATTATCTAGGTTTACTACAATGGCAGATCAGCATGAGTATAGAGAAACTTTTGTACTTAAATTCCTTGAAGAGAACAATATTTCTTTGAGTTCAATAAACGCAGTCGTAGGAAGGGGCGGATTATTAAATCCTTTGGCTGGTGGTACCTATAAGGTAAATGATGAAATGTGCGCATTTCTTAAGGCTGCAAAAAGAGGTGAACATGCCTCTAATCTTGGGGCCATGATAGCAAAATCTATCGCTGATAGGATAGATGTTCCTTCGTTCATAGTTGATCCAGTCGTTGTTGATGAACTTTCTGTAGATGCACGTTATGCAGGACATCCACTCTTTGAGAGAATATCCATATTCCACGCTTTGAACCAAAAAGCAGTAGCACGTTTGTGTGCCTCAAGGATAGGAAAAAGATATGAAGATTGTAATTTTATTGTTGCACATATCGGTGGTGGTATAAGTATAGGTGCACACTCAAGAGGCAAAATTATTGACGTTAATAATGCTTTAGATGGAGATGGACCTTTCTCTGCGGAAAGATCTGGGGGATTGCCAACTGGTCAATTAGTTGAAGTTTGTTTTAGCGGTAAACATACAAAACAAGATGTTAAGAAAATGTTAAAAGGTAAGGGTGGTGTTGTTGCTTACCTTGGCACAAACGATATGATAGAAGTTGAAAAAAGAATAGATAACAAGGATGCAAAAGCGTTAGAAGTGTTTAATGCAATGTGCTATCAAATATCAAAGGACATAGGTGCTTGCGCCTCTGTGCTTGATGGAGTGGTGGATAGGGTTATCATAACTGGCGGCGTAGCAAATGACAAAAGACTTGTTGATTACATCAGTAAAAAAGTATCTTTTATAGCACCAATAGAGGTTTATCCTGGAGAAGAAGAAATGAGACCTCTTGCACTTGGTGCACTAAGGGTTCTTAATGGAGAAGAAAAAGCTAAAGAATATACATTCACAAAGGAGAATTGATCTATGGAAATGACTGTTTCTAATTTTGATGAACTAATTCAGCAAGTAAAACAAAAGAACGTTAAAGACGGTGGAAAAAAGAAAGTAGCCGTAATGTGTGCGGATGACGAAGAAGTTTTGGCCGCATTAGTTGAAGCAAGGGATAGTGGCGTTGCAGATTCTTTCTTGGTAGGCAACAAAGAAAGAATACTAAAAGTAGCTCAAGAATCAAAACTTGATATATCTAATATGGAAATAATAGATGAAAGCGAAATAGCAAAGATAGGCGAGATATGCACAGATCTTGTTAATAGTGGTAAGGCATCTGTAATGATGAAGGGGCTTGTGGCAACTTCGGATTATATGAGAGCTGTCTTGAATAAGGAAAAAGGTTTAAGGTCTGGAAAACTTTTGAGTCACGTGGCTGTTTTTGATCTTCCAACATATCATAAATTTTTGGCGGTAACAGATGCGGCGGTAACGATAAGACCTACTTTAGAAGAGAAAGCAGGACTTATAGGTAATGCGGCAGACGTAATGAGAAGGCTTGGAGTAAGAAAACCAAAAGTTGCTGTTATATGTGCTGTGGAAACTGTTAATCCAGAAAAGATGCCGGCAACTGCTGATGCACAAAAATTATCTGAAATGGCTAAAGCTGGAAAACTTGGTGATGTTTTTGTAGACGGTCCTTTTGCTCTTGATGTTGCTATATCTAAACATGCAGCGAAAGTAAAAAAATTAGATTATATGGATGTCCCAGGGGATGCAGATGTTATTCTTGCAGACGACATAGAGAGTGGCAATATGATATACAAGTGTCTTTGCAATTTTGGACAGGGACGTTCTGCGGCCATAGTTTCTGGTGCAAAGGCGCCGCTAGTATTAACATCAAGATCAGATACCCATGAATCAAAATATCTTTCAATAGTTCTTGCTATAGCCACTAGTGGTAATTGATAGGAGCAAATGGAACACATACTAGAGATATTTAATTCTGGTACTGGCGCGATACAGATATATGGAATTATAATCCTATTGCTTTTTGCAGGAGCCTTTGGTTTTCCTTTTCCAGAGGACGCTGTGTTCCTTTCTGTTGGTTATGTTGCTTATAAAGGGGTCGTGGACCCTGTAACAGCCGGTATTGTTGGTTATATAGTAGTTCTTGGTAGCGACTCAGTTGTCTATTTTCTAGGTAATAAACTTGGTAAAAAAGTATGTAATCTCCCATTATTAAGGACGATAATAACACCTGAAGCCATACAAAAGGGAAGTGTATTGCTTAAGAAGAATGGCCCTAGATTTGTTTTCATAAGTAAATTCATTGTTGGATTAAGATATACTGTGTTCTTTGTCTCAGGGATGATGAGGGTGGGTTATAAAAGGTTCCTTATATTTGATGCTCTGGCTTCTGCAGTAACCGTTTCAACACTAGTTTCTTTGGCATACTTCAATGGTCACAGGGTGGACTCTATCTTTTCACATGTAAAGAACATTGAATATTACATACTTTACGTAGTTATTGCTGTAGTTCTTTTCTTTGTATTCAGGTATTATTTTATTAAGAATAAAAAAGGGGCCATTTAAAATGGATGTTCTTGTCAACAACGCCATTATCTATGATCCAGATGAAAAGAAAAGTTTTCTTGGAGGAGCCGCTGTTATTGGATCAAGGATAGCAGAGGTATATTCAGAACATTCTAATGTTCCTGTAGACAGGTTTGATAGAGTTATAGATGCGAAAGCTAAATATTTATTACCAGGTTTTTTTGATGTACATAGCAGAGGCGATCTTGCAATGGTATCAGACGGTGCAAGATTATCAGCCTTAGCACAGGGAGTTCTTGTAGAAGTTATAGGGCAAGATGGTTTTTCTGTAGCTCCTATAAGCTCAAAGAACTATATGTTACACGGTGAATATGTTGCATGTAGTCTTGGTAATCCACAGCTAAGATGGAAGTGGGAAACTGTTTTTGAATATTTGGACCTTATTCATGGAAAGAACAATACGAACGTTATATTCTATGCCCCACATGGTACTATGAGGCTGGAGTCGTCTCTTAATCCAAAACTTAATTCAGAGGGTGTAGCCGCTCTAAAATATTCACTAGAGAAAGCCATGGATGATGGTGCCAGTGGAATGTCTGTATCTGTTAGTCAATCACCGTCTAAAGATGGTTGGTACGATAATTTTGAGATGGAAACGTTGTTGGCAGTTCTAAAGAAAAAGAAGGGCATTCTTTGTGTAGACCTAGAAGACTCGTTGGACGTAAGAAAGGATATAGATAGAGCTACTATGTTGTGCAAGAACAATAATGTAAGACTGCATCTAAGTGGGATATTAGAACATGATCCTGCTAAATACATGGAGCTGGTGTCTTTACTTAACAAGAAAAGTAAAGATATACCGCTGTTGTTGGATATATCTCCTTACAACAATAGACTTATAAGATTGAAAGAACTTTTACCTCATGAATTTAGGACCATGTCTCCAGAAGAGATACGAATAAAACTTAAAGATACTAGTGGCTCTAAGATGATATTGGACCATATAAGTTTAAATGAAAGATATATGGAAAAGATAAGACTTATTAGC
>JAKIZQ010000040.1 GCA_022707945.1 Bdellovibrionales bacterium | reverse complement strand
GGTTTTTTGTACTTTATTCATCTGCCAAGAACCTCTTCTACTACTTTAGCTAATTTATCTGGGTCCACTGGTTTATCTAGAAAATTAACAACAGCACCCCAAGTATCGCCCGGCTCAGACATCCAATTAGCTTTGTCCGCAGCTCCAGACATAATTATCAATGGCACTTTAGGAAAATTCTTTCCTATCTCTCTGGCAAGTGTAAAACCAGCAGTTCTATGCTCCATCATAACATCTATGATCATAAGGTCTGGTTTTTCATTCTTTAGTCTATTAATTGCTTCTTTTGCAGTATTCGCTGTAATAACAGTGTGCACTTTTTCCTCTAACACCATTTTGTTCTGTTCTACCAAATCCACATCATCATCAACTAAAAAGATCTTTGCCATCTTAAACCTCCTTTAAACGATCTTTTCCCTTGTATCATATCTGGGAATATTAACAATTACTTTGGTCCATGTTGGGCCTTTAGAAGGGTCTCCATTGGACTCCACCTTTATATCCCCAGAATGCATCTTTATTATTCCATAACTAACAGGGAGCCCCAAGCCAGTTCCCTTACCAAACTGTTTTGTAGTAAAGAATGGATCAAATATCCTTTCAATATATTTTGGAGAAATACCAGCACCAGTGTCTTCAATTATGATAGAAAACATGTTCTTGTCGCCTGTAAAAGTTATTTTTAATTTATTACAAGTCTCTTTTTTTGTTTCTTCTATTGCATCTACAGCATTATTTATAAGGTTTATAAGGACCTGAGAGAACTGGTCCCTATCCAGTTCTACCATTGGATCATCCTCAAGTTTATTGATTATGTTTATCTCTATGTCTTTTGGGATATTAAGCATTTCTATACATCTTTGAACAAGTTCAGATATATCTACTGGCGTTTTAACCACCCTGTTCTGTCTTGCAAAATCTAAAAGCTCAGAGACTATTTTCTTACATCTATCTGCCTGTTCAACTATCATCTGTATATCGTCTTTCATCCCTTCACTTGTTTGGCACTGTTCTCTTAATATATGTGCATACATAAGAATAATTCCCAACGGATTATTTATCTCGTGTGCTATACCTGCAGCAAGTTGTCCCATACTGGCTAATTTATCCCTGTGATCAAGAGCCTCTTTTACGCTTTTTATCTCGCTAAAAGAACGTTCAAGACTTGTTACAGTCTCTTTTAGTTTTTCTATTGTATAAGGAAGACACATCTCGCTTTCTGCAGTCCCGTGGAATATAGCAGAGGCATGTTCTCTACATGACTCATAACCACAGGCACCACAATTCAATTCGTCTTCTTTTGAATGCTTACCCATACGTTCAAGTATTTCATCTATTTTATCGTCAGATGGTGGCACTATCCTTTGGTCATTAGGTTCAAATTCACAGCTAAGGTCTATATTTGAATATTTCTTTATGTCTTTTGACCATTTCTCTTTATCAAGCTTTTTTATTTTCTCGTTAACGTAGACACTAACCTTGTTTCTTCTTTTATACATTGGTATAAAATTATTTATACCAGCACCCATTACACAGCCTTCACAACAAAGTGTTTCTAATAAGCTGGTACTAAGACTTTCTTTCTCAAATTCCTTTATTGCATCAACAAAATTAACCCTTCCATCTGCAACCACAACATTACCTTCTACAAGGTCCTCTTTGATATCTGCAGATTGCAATAATCCTCTGCTTACTGCATACAAAGCACCCTTACTGGCAGATGGTTCATCAAAGTCAGCCTCGCCGCAGTTATATCTGTCTATTCCCAGTGAATCAAAAAAATCCCTTAATTCAACAAAGGTCATTACCTCATCTATCTCACCATCATAACCTTTCTTTTCTTTCTCGCCTTTCTTAGCAACACAAGGTCCTATGAAAACCAACTTGGCTTTCTTACCATATAGCTTTCTTAATACTCTCGCCGTAGCTATCATAGGAGAAACTATTGGAGCAAGATGTGGCACTAGTTCTGGATAATATTTTTCAACATAAGCTACTATTGATGGACAAGTAGTGGCTATATACGACTTGTCAGGATTCGATACCAAAAGTTTCTTGTACGCTAATGATACTAGATCTGCTCCAAAACCAACTTCATGCACATGATCAAAACCAAGTTTTTTTAAAGCCCCTACCATCCTTTTATGATCTACATCGTGAAACTCTGCAGGAAAACTTGGAGCAACCATAGCTATTTTTTTATCTTTGCTCTGTAAAATAGTCCTAACATTATCTAAAGAAGAAAGAACTCTTTTTGCTTTTTGACTGCAAACCTTAACACAATTCCCACAACCAATACAGCGTGCACCCATTATCTCTGCCTGACCATCACGAATCCTTATTGCCTTTGCAGGACATTCCCTTACACAGGTAAAGCATACCCTGCATTTTTCTCTAATGGTCTCCACTACGTTCTTTCCGTTAGACAGTTTCATATTTAATAGTTGGTTTTCCTTTTCTTATATTTAGTATGTAAAAGTTTGTGGCTCTTTTCACCTAGTGGTTCTCCAAGAAAATCCCTATAAAGATTCTTAATGGACTCGTTGTTATGAGAGCATCTAACTTTGCTATCCTTATCTATCTTATAAAGGCTCTTCATTCTTTGTGCTATTTTGTTCTTATCCAGGCCATAAGGCTGTCCGCCGCCGGCAATACATCCCCCAGGACAAGTCATTACTTCCATAAAATGTATTTGCTTTTTGCCTGCCTTAATATCTTCTAACATTTTTTTTGCATTACCAAGACCACTAACAGCCGCTATATTAAGTTCAAGGTCCCCTATCTTAATAGTTGTTTCTTTTATACCCTCTAAATCCCTTACTTGCTTCACTTCAAAATTTTCCATCTCTTTACCTGTTATAAGAAAGTGTGCTGTTCTTAGTGCAGCTTCCATAACTCCACCAGAAACGCCAAAAATCTTTCCTGCAGAACTTCTTACACCGAATGGATTATCTGATTCTTCTGGTTCTAGGGATTGAAAATCTATATGAAACATCTTGAATAATTTTGCCAATTCTCTTGTTGTTATTGCTAGATCTATATCTGGCACACCATGTTCAGAGGCCATTTCTTTTCTTTCTGCTTCAAATTTTTTGGCTGTACAAGGCATAATACTTACACTGAATATTTTCTTAGGATCTATTCCGTTCTTTGGTGCAAAATAATTTTTTATAACAGAACCCAACATCTGCTGAGGGCTTTTGCATGATGATATATTGTCTAAGAATTCTGGATAGAACTGTTCAACATATTTAACCCATCCCGGAGAACAACTAGTAAACATTGGAATTTTTCCACCATTTTTTATTCTATGAACAAGCTCGCTGGCTTCTTCCATTATGGTAAGATCTGCAGAAAAAGCTGTATCAAATACTTTTTTAAAACCCAGTTTTCTTAATGCCGCATTCAATACTCCTGCAACATCTGTACCTTCTTTATAACCAAAATATTCGCCAATGGTAACAGATACACTCGGTGCATGTTGAACAACTACAACTTTATCTGGGTCCATTAAAGCACTAATTAGTTCTTTTATATTGCTATGCTCTGTAAGTGCTCCTGTAGGACACACTCTTACACATTGTCCACAATTAATACAACTTGAAAGGTTTAAACCCTGATTGAATGCTGGAGCAACAACAGATTTACTACCTCTACCAACAAAATCTATAGCAGAAACACCCTGAACCTCTTCACATACTCTTACACAACGTCCACAAAGTATGCATTTAGATGAATCCTTAACTATGGATACACTGGAATTATCTATTCTGTAGTCTGGTTTCTTGGCGGTATATCTTCTTTCACTTATACCAAGTTCTTCTGATAGGGACTGAAGTTCACAGAAACCGTTCCTTTCACAATACAAACAATCATCAGGATGACTGGCCAATAACAATTCTATTATGGTTTTTCTTGCCCTTAACACTCTCGGAGAGTGAGTTTTAACTTTCATCCCTTCTCTAACTTCAACAGCACAGCTAGGCACAAGATTCTTATCTCCTTCTACCTCAACAACACACATTCTGCAGGCACCAGAAGGAAAGACATCTTCCATATGACAAAGTGTTGGGATAGTTATGCCAACATCCTTTAGTGCATCTAATAATGTTTGTCCTTTTTTTACCTCTATATTATTGCCATTAACTTCTATTTTCATTACTTACTCCTCGTTGTTCCCTGTTTTAATAACAGCGCTAAATTTACAAGCATCCATACAAGCACCACATTTAATACATTTATCTTGCACTATGTAATGAGGACTTTTTACAGCTCCCATAATTGCATCGTTTGGACATTTTTTTGCACAGATAGTACAACCCTTACACTTTTCAGCATCTATCTTAAAAGAAATAAGCTCGGTACACACTCCTGCAGGACAAGTACGTCCAAATATATGTGCTTCGTATTCATCCTCGAACCACCTTAGTGTGCTAAGTACAGGATTAGGAGCTGAATTACCAAGACCACAAAGACTGGTGTCTTGAATTACCTCTGCCAGACTTTTTAACATTACCACACCCTTAAACCTATCCAAGGCATCATATCCCTGTTCAGATTTATTACCACGAGTTATTTTCTCTAATATCTCATACATCCTCTTAGTACCCTCACGGCAAGGAATACACTTTCCACAACTTTCTCTTTGTATAAAATCCATAAAGAATTTTGCAACATCCACCATACAGGTATTCTCGTCCATAACTACAAGACCACCAGAACCCATCATGGCACCAATTGCTTTTAAAGACTCATAATCTATTTGTATGTCTATGTGTGATGTTGGTACACAGCCTCCAGAAGGACCACCTATCTGCACAGCCTTGAACTGTTTATTATCGGGGATACCATCTCCAATACTGTAGACAATGTCCCTTATACTAGTTCCCATTGCAACTTCTACAAGACCAGTTCTGTTCACTTTCCCAGAAAGTGCAAATACCTTGGTTCCCTTAGTCGAATCTGTACCAACAGCATTAAACCAATCTGCACCATTCCTTATGATTAGAGCTACATTAGCCAAGGTTTCTACGTTATTAATAACAGTAGGCTTACCAAAAAGACCACTTACAGCAGGATACGGTGGACGAGGTCTTGGCATCCCACGTTTACCCTCTATACTGTGTATCAAGGCAGTCTCTTCTCCACACACAAAAGCCCCTGCTCCTTTCTTTATTATGATATCCAAATTAAAACCGCTATCGAGTATGTTCTCTCCAAGAAGACCAGCCTTCTTAGCATCGTCTATTGCCTTGTTTAACCTTCTTATCGCAAGAGGATACTCAGCCCTTATATAAACATAGGCAGTACTAGCACCAATTGCATATGACGCTATTATAAGACCTTCTAAAAGTCTGTGTGGATCTCCTTCTATTACTGCTCTATCCATGAACGCACCGGGATCTCCTTCATCGGCGTTACATACAAAATATTTTTTGTTCGATTCAGTGTTAAGTGCGAATTTCCATTTCTTACCAGTTAAAAACCCACCACCACCACGACCCCTTAATCCACTTTTCTCTATAACGTCGCAGATCTCTTTTGAAGTGTGTTGAGACAAAGCTTTTGAAAGTGCCTTATAACCATCATGAGCCATATATTCATCTATACTTGTAGGGTCTATAACTCCACAATTCTCTAACACCCATCTTGTTTGGTTCTTAAAGAAACTGTGCTCTTTCATTAGCGGAACATTATTCCAACTAGATAATTTTTCGTTACCAAATTGCACAAAAGCATAGTTAGATATGTCTTTACCAGCAAATACAGCATCTAATATTTTATCGACATTCTTATCCGTTACCTTTGAAAAAGACACTCTTTTCTTGCCCGGTAACTGAACGTCCATTATTGGTTCTTCTGAACAAAGTCCAATACAACCAACTTCTATTATTTCTACATCAAGCCCTTTATTTTTTATGTAGCTCTTTATTTGAGCGAGTGTTTTTAACGCTCCAGCACCAAGTCCACAGGTACCAGTACCAATGAATAACACTGGTTTTTTAACATCATCCCTCTTTAAAGAATTTATGTGAGAGCTTAACTTACTCTTACATTTGTCATCTTCGTGGCAAAAAGGTCCTTCGCTTCTACATTGAACAAAGCCAGCACAAGGATCACTACTTGTATTGCCACATTTATCGCAACATTTGTCTACAACGCTGAAAGCCATTTTTATTCACCTTTCTCCTTTTTTTCTCTGTAAGAATCTATTATTTTTTCTATACTGTCTGGTGTTACTCCTGCATAATATTCCCCATTTATGCAAACTACAGGAGCTAAACTACATGCTCCAACACAGGCCACAACCTCTAAACTAAAAAGGCCATCCCTCGTTGTTTGACCTGCATCTATCTTTAGCTCCCTCTTTAATGCATCCAAGACCTTTATAGAACCCTTAACATGACACGCTGTACCTCTACAAACCTGTATCTGATATTTACCGGGTTGATTAAACTTGAATTGATTATAAAAACTGGCGACCCCATATATTTTTGAGAGAGGAAGGTTAAGGAACCTACTAACAGAAAGCAAGGAATCAAAAGATAAAAATCCTTCTTTTTCCTGCAGGTCTTGAAGTATGGGTATTAACGAATCCCTTCCTGCGTTCTTATATTTTGCAAAAATACTTTCCATTGCGCCTCCTACTTTTTCTTGCCTGCTGAAAAATATATTACTTTTTCCATATTCATGGTTATATCTACGTCCTCTACAAAAACGTCTGAAGGAACCTTTAATCTAGTCGGTGCAAAGTTCAATATGCCGCGTATGCCATTCTCTACGAGTATATCTGCTATACTCTGAGCATCTGTTGCTGGAACAGAAAGTATGGCCGTTTTAACATTGTTCTCTGCTACGATATTCTTAAGGTCATCCATTGCGTAACATCTTGAATTGTTAATGACCCTACCAGCTTTTGTTTCATCCTTATCAAAACTTGCTATTATCTTTATGTGTGATTTACCGTCTCTAAAATAAGACAACAAAGCTCTACCTATGTTCCCCACACCAACTAAAATAACATCTATAATTTTTTCTGTATTAAAGAACGTATCAATATGTTTGATAAGCTCAGCAACATCATAACCCTTTTGTGGACTACCATTATAACCAAGTATCATAAGATCTCTTCTTACCTGCGCAGGAGTACTCCTGACCATCTCTGCCAACTGATGAGAATATACATTATCTACACCGTCTTCTTTTGCTATTTTAAGGAATCTTCTATAGAGGCTGAGCCTAGCTACTGTTTTTTCTGGCGTCATTTTTAATAACCTCGTTATGTGATTTTTTTCACAGTACTTTATATAACACAGATATAATGACTATGTCAAAGTATTTTGTTACAAAATTCACAGTGTGAAAAGTCGAGCGTTTTTATAATATCTATTTAATAATATTATGTTTTTTTCCTATCTTAATAAAAATATCTACTGCCTTTTCTAGATCTTTCTTGTCCAAAGAAGCAGACATTTGCGTACGTATCCTTGCTTGTCCTTGAGGAACTACTGGGTAGAAAAACCCAACTGCAAAAATGCCTTCTGCATAAAGATCCTTACTAAAATTCTGTGCAAGTTTTGCATCATAAAGCATTATTGGGACTATTGGAGTATTGCCGGGTTTTAATTCAAAGCCTGCAGCCTCTAATGATGTACGCCAGAACTTAGTTAACATTTCTAATTTATCCCTTCTTTCTGTACTCTGAGACAGAATATCAAGAACTTTCAACGTTGCTGTAACAACAGCCGGCATAAGTGCATTACTAAAAAGATACGGACGACCTCTTTGTTTTAATAACTCTATTATTTCTTTCTTCCCAGCTATACATCCACCAGTAGCACCACCAAGAGCTTTGCCAAAAGTAGTGGTTATAATATCTACCTTATCCATGACGTTAAAATGTTCATGTGTACCACGACCAGTCTTACCTATAAAACCAGTAGCATGAGAATCATCTACGACTACCAACGCACCATATTTTTCACCAAGCTCACAGATCTTGTCAAGCTTAGCCATATCACCATCCATAGAAAAAACCCCGTCAGTCATTATGAGTTTTATTCTTGCTGTGGTGGTACGAAGTTTTTCTTCCAGTTCTTCCATGTTGGAATGCTCATATATGTAACGTTGTGCTTTGCAAAGTCTTATCCCATCTATTATTGATGCATGAACTAATTTATCTGAGTATATAGCATCTTCTGTGGTCAAAACAGCCTCGAACAATGCACCATTGGCATCAAAACATGAACCAAAGAGTATTGCATCCTCTGTACCCAAGAACTTTGACACCTTTCTTTCTAGATCCCTGTGTATGTCCTGTGTACCACAAATAAACCTAACAGATGACATTCCATAACCCCTAGACTCCAAACCATCATGTGCCGCCTTAACAACGTCGGGATGTGAACTAAGACCAAGATAATTATTTGCACAAAGATTTATTATGTTCTTTTCTGGAGCATCCTCTGGAAAACGAACCTTAACATTACCAGCCTGAGGTGATGTTATTATCCTTTCGTCTTTATAAAGGCCGTCGTTCTTTATTGAA
>JAKIZQ010000003.1:27182-32951 GCA_022707945.1 Bdellovibrionales bacterium | reverse complement strand
AGTGTTGAGGGAGAATTGGGTGTGTTAGCAGGGATAGAGGATGAAGTACAATCTGAACATTCACACTACACAGATCCTGCTCAAGTCCAAGAATTCGTAGATAAGAGCGGCGTAGACAGTTTGGCAATATCAATTGGCACATCACACGGGGCATATAAGTTCAAACTTAAACCTGGAGAAACAGTACCTCCACTAAGATTCGATATCCTAGAGGAAGTATCCAAGAGATTGCCTGGATTCCCGATAGTTCTGCATGGTGCCTCCTCTGTAGTTCAAGGTTACGTCGATATAATAAATAATTTCGGTGGAAAATTAGAAGGTACTGCGGGTGTACCAGAAGAACAATTAAGAAAAGCCGCAAAATCTGCGGTTTGCAAAATTAACATAGACAGCGATGGCAGACTCGTTTTTACTGCCATGGTACGCAAATCATTGTTTGAGGACCCAAAAAACTTTGATCCAAGAACATACCTTGGTTCAGCAAGAGAAGAGCTTGTTAAACTAATAGTGGCAAAGAACACAAATGTTCTGGGCTGCGCCGGCAAAGCTTAAATATAATCTAGAACTTATATAGATTTTTATACGTCGTATCCATCAAGGCCATATGGTTGCTGACCAGCATAGTTCTCAAAAGAAGTATACTGTGAGAGCCATGATAGTTTAACACTATCAGTACGTCCGTTCCTGTTCTTTGCAACAATTATATCAGAAACGCCCTTCCAACTAGAATCCTTGTCATAATAATCCTCTCTATAAATAAAGATTATTATGTCTGCATCCTGTTCTATCGCCCCTGATTCCCTTAAATTGCTTAATTGAGGACGTTTATTCTCAGATGCTCTTTTATCTACTTCTCTGTTCAACTGGCTTAATGCTACGACGGGAACACCAAGTTCCTTGGCTATAGATTTTAACGTTCTTGATATTTCTGATACCTCTTGCTCCCTGTTCTGACTTTTTGAACTAGAACCTGTTCTCATAAGCTGTAGGTAATCTATAAGTATAAGGTCCAAACCTTCTCTTGATTTTATCCTTCTGCATTTAGAACGTATCTCTCCTGGGGTTAGACCAGAAGTGTCGTCTACAAATATAAATGATTCAGAAAGTTTTTCTCCAGCATTTGTGAACTTTGCCCATTCTGATTCATCTATTTTTCCAGAGTTAATATTAGAAACATTTATCCTGGCTTCGCTTGCCATGAACCTATTAAGAACTTCTTCTTTCCCCATCTCAAGACTAAATACCATTACTTTTTTGTCGTGCAAAAGGGCCGCATTCTTTGCCATATTAAGTGCAAGAGCTGATTTTCCCATACTAGGTCTTGCGGCTATTATAACAAGCTGGCCGGGTCTAAACCCTCCACTTATTATGTCATCAAGGTCTTTATAACCCGTGGAAACAAACTCTGTACCCTCTGTGTTTTGCATCATCTTGCTTATCTTTTGTTCTACAAGATCTTTAACAGGGACATAATTGTTTTGTATCTTACCACCAGTAACATCGAATATCTTGGACTCAGCATCGTTCAAAAGACTCTCTGTATCAAGACCAGAGTCATAGATATCATTTATTATATTGGTGCAGGTTGAAAGAAGTGTCCTTTCAAGACTTTTCTCTTTAACTATCCTTGCATAATTAGCTGAATTAGATGCGTTGGGGACCATGCCCATCAATTCTACAAGATAACCAGTATCTCCAACAGCTTCTAAAGTTCCAAGCTTTTTTAACTCCCCCTGAAGAGTAATGATATCTATTGGTTCGCCCCTAGAACTAAGACGCTTAACTGCCAAAAATATTTTTCTATGGGCCTCTCTATAAAAATCCTCTTCGCTGATAAGGTCCAGAACCTCATACACAGCATTGGTGTCCAACAGAATAGAACCAAGGACACATTGTTCTGCTTCAAGGTCCTGTGGAGGTAGTCTATAGCCCGAGGTATCCATTATTCTTGTACCACCCAAACCTTAAGAGGAGATTCTACGCCGGTAAAAACTTTTACCTGCACAGTATATATACCCAAAACTTTTATTGGTTCTGGTATAACGATATCTTTCTTAGATATATTGAACCCATCTTTCTTTAAAGCTGCTTCTATGTCTGCCGTTGTAACAGATCCAAATATCTTTTCTTCTTCACCAACTTTCTTTGCAACAGTACATGAGTGCGCTGAAAGTTTTTCTGCTATCTTTTCTGCTTCTTTCTTTTCTTTATTTAATTTGTCTTGGATAACTTTCTTGTGATGTTCGATGTTCTTAACGTTACCGTCTTCTGCTAATACAGCAAATCCTTTAGGTATAAGAAAATTCCTGGCGTAACCTTCTGCTACATTAACTATATCTCCACTTGCTCCGATCTTATCCAAATTCTTCTTTAAAATAACTTTCATGTTCGGTCTCCTTCTTTTTTTATATATTTCCTAAAATTAAACCAAAGGTCAAAAAATCCAACAGCAACTACGAACATATAGGCAAACACTACAAGTAATGAGAAAAGCATAATACTTATAAGCCCACCACCCAACATCGATATAGAAAATTGATGTACTATTATTATACCTTGCAAGAAATAGACGACGGCCAATGTCCTAAAAAGGAAAAGACCTATTGCCTTCATTCCCATTGACGTGTTGTACTCAGAAACAGAATAAAGATAAAAAGCTCCAACAGCTATTGCTAGCCATACTATTTTTTCTGGCAGTTTAACTTTCTTTAAATTCTCTATTCTAAGGAATTTAGATATATTCCCCTTAGACCTTGCTAACATTATAACGTTAACAAGTACAAAAACCATTATAGTAACACTCACGACAGATGGTATTTGTATAGCTGTCTCTCTTATTAGTTCAGATCTGCTCATGCCTGTATTCATCAACTGTTGCTCTATGAATTGTGGATAATTTTTGGTGATCAGATCAAAAGCAGTGTTAACCATACTAATAAGTAATTCCATTAATCCACTTGAATTAATGAAAGCATAAACAAGGAATGATAATAAATATACGCCCATGATCGAGATACTGGATATGGTTATAACTGTTTTAAAGTCTTTTCCAGATTTAATAAGCTCACCTATTATAACGGAGCCAAGAACTACCACGACAGAATAAAGCACAACTCCCCATATACCTCCAAAAGCAAAAGAAAAAACTGCACCGAATAATGCGGCAAAAAGTCCTTTTGCTCTACTTTCTGAAATATATGCAGAAATAGTTGGCAGTGAGCTGAACATCGCAAAAAATGAACTAAATAAAAGTAGCGATGATACAGCACCCCTTCCTGGAGCACTTAAAAATATCGACCTTAGGGTTTTAAACACTTTTTCCAAAACTATACCTCTAGAACTTGTGGTTCGATGTATAAGGTATCAAAGAAAGATGCCTAGCTCTTTTAATCGCTGTGTTAAGAAGTCTTTGATGTCTTGCGCAAGTGCCAGTTATTCTTGCAGGCACTATTTTAAATCTTTCTGTTATGAAAGATTTTAGAACCCTTACGTTCTTATAATCAAGAACTACTTCTTCTGTACAAAAACGACAAACTTTCTTCTTTGCTGGTTTTGATCTAAAACCACCTTTAGATCTATCATCGTCGCCCATTGATTCACGATTTTCTCTTGATGGCCTTCCTTCACCATAATTTCTTTTAAAATCTTCTGTCATTTCACTATCTCCTTTTCTATTTTTTTCGTCATAAGTATTGGACCCTCTTTACCGCTTTGGTCTATAACACCCTCGATAAATATAAGGTCACCCGTTTTTAATTCCTTCAGTTTGTTAACAGTGTCTCCATAACAGGTACTTGTAATGTTGAGCATCCTTTTTTGTTTCCATTCAAGTTCTGAGCTAACAGAGATAACAAAGTCCTGTAGGACCATCCCCTTAGGTGTAGCTCTCCTGTTACTGGCACCGACAAACTTGCCTTTACAAAAGAACCTATTAGAGAAGGTCTTTTGAATTTGGTTTTGGGACATTTTCAAAATCTACCGTATCCTTAACTTTAACTGTAAGGAACGTTAGCACCGGTTCACTTATCTTAAGATAGAATTCCATCTCTTTAATGATTTCCGGGTTTGCTGAATAAAGCATGTAAGAATACTTTCCCTTATCCTGCTTCTTGATAGGGAATGAAAGATTCCTAACTCCCCAAGTTTCTTCAAGACCAAGTTCCCCACCAGAGGATTTAATAAAACCCTTTAGTTTTGAATCGATCACATCAAATGTTTCTTGAGAAGCATCTGGATTTGTCACAAAGACAGTTTCGTACGTTCTAAGCATCATTGACCTCCTTTTGGATTTATAGCCCGCAATGCTTTTGCCTGCGAGCAAGGATGCACTTTTAAAGACTTCAAGCTTTTACCACAAGAGCATTTAAGTAGCAAGCTATCTAAAAACCCTACGATATTAAGTGTTTGATGAATGCCTTAATATTAAAAAAGGATTAAACCACTTATGTTCTCATAATAATGGAACTTGTCGCCCTCTAGAACAACGGCATCCATAGATAGCTCGTATTCTGAATACTGCGGGTATTGTTGTATAAAACCAATAACACCTTTTTGATAATTTAACATATTTCTTGTTTCTATTGAATATGACGCATCAAAAACACTTCCAAGACCAACTGTTTTAACTTCTATAAACCTTAACACATTTTTATTATCTAAGGCGATTATATCTATCTCAAAACCTTTTTTCCTAAAATTAGTGAAAATAATTTTAAAACTTTTTTGCTCTTTCAACCATTGTTGAACTTTTTTTTCTCCATCCCTGCCAAAAGAAACAGTGCTCATGCATTCCTTTCGTACACTGTGAGGTTTGCATATCCCCATATTAGTTTCTTTGTACCATAGTTCCTAAAAGCAACTGTGACTTTTGCTTTTTCACCCTTGCCTTCTATCGCCCTTATTATCCCCTCGCCATACATTGAGTGTCTAACCTTTAGGCCAACAGAGCTATTTAACTCGTCCATATATGAATAATCTATCCCTGTATCGTAATTATGCCTTCTTTGGGTTTGCTCGCTATAACCTGTATCAAAATATATCTTTTCGTCGCTATATTCTTCTATATATTTATCTTCTATCTCTCCAAGAAATTCAGACACCAGTCTTGCTCTTATACCACCAAATATTCTTCTGCTTCTTGCCCAACTAAGATATAGATTTTTCATTCCTCTAGTCATACCAACATACAAGAGCCTTCTTTCTTCTTCTATATCGTTAGAATCATTATCGCCATAACTTACGTATGGAAGAAGCCCGTATTCAACTCCCTGTATAAACACAACTGGGAACTCTAATCCTTTTGCACTATGAAGTGTCATTAGCTTAACGCCATCTTCTGTACCTTGTTCTGTGTCAGCATCGCCAAGCAAAGAAATACTTTCAAGAAAAGCAGAAACGCTCTTATCCTTAGAGGACTCCTCAAAATCAGCCATAGCACCTAAAAGTTCAGAGATATTGTCTATTCTTTCATCTGCTTCAAAACCATCTCTTTGCTTAAGGAAATCTATATATGAAGTACTATCTATTATTAATTTTGATATTTCCTGACAACTAAGTCCGGCAACATGCTCCTCTCGTATCTTTTCAATGAGCTCAACAAAACCAGAGACTTTGTTGACCGTTGGCTTGTTGAGTAGAGAAAGAAGGGCTGTTTGATCCTTCATCATAGCAAATAAGCTAATGTCTCTTTTTGTGGCTTCTTCTGCTATCTTCTCTATTGTAGTCTTTCCTATCCCTCTTGTCGGAGTGTTTATAATACGCTGAAGGCTA
>JAKIZQ010000003.1:0-27172 GCA_022707945.1 Bdellovibrionales bacterium | reverse complement strand
CCTGGACTAACACAAACTTTTAAATATGCGATAATATCTCGTATCTCTTTCCTGTCGTAAAACCTCGTGCCACCTATTATCTTGTATGGGATCTTATTTTTCCTTAATTGCTCTTCTATCAACCTTGATTGTGCGTTTATCCTGTAAAATATAGCGATATCCTTATACTCTGTACCAGAATAACGTTCTTTAATTATTTGTTCGACCATATACTCTGCTTCTCTTATGTCATTAACCAAAGAAGCAACTTTTATTTTTTCACCGCTTTTATTATTAGTAAAAAGTGTTTTTGCTTTTCTTTGAGTATTCCTTGATATTAAAGATGAACTAGCTCCTATTATGTTAGAAGTTGATCTATAGTTTTCTTCAAGTTTAACAACAACTGCATCTTTAAAATCTTTTTCAAAGTCCAAAATATTCTTTATATCTGCGCCTCTCCATTTATAAATAGATTGATCCTCGTCTCCAACAACACAAATATTCCTGTGCTTCATAGACAACAACTTTATAAGTTTATACTGTATCCTATTAGTGTCTTGATACTCGTCTACAAAAAAGTATTTAGCCCTGTCTTGATAGTATTCAAGTACTGCTTTGTTTTCTGAGAAAACCTTTAACGCCAAAATAAGTAGATCACCAAAATCAACTGCCCCAGCTTTTCTTAGCTCTTTTTGATATTCTTCATATATTTTTGCTGTTTCTGTACCTGGTCTCATATCGAACATTCCGTTCTTAACGCACGAGAATAAAGACACCATATCTTTTGGGTTTGTTATCTTTTTATCTATCTTCATTACGTCTAATATAGACGAAATTAGGTCCCTTTGATCATCAGAATCATAGATAAGAAAATCCCTGTTAAGACCAACAAGCTGATAATTCTCCCTTAACACCCTCGTACAAAAACTATGAAAAGTGGCAATTGTCATTGCGCTAAGTTCATGTCTTGAACAAATATTAAGTTCATCACAAAGTATCTGCTGTATCCTATTCTTCATTTCAGCAGTTGCCTTATTTGTAAATGTAACCGCTGTTATTTGTGATGGATTTGCCACACCGCTGGCGACTATATGTGCTATCTTATAAGTTATAACCCTTGTTTTACCTGAACCAGCACCAGCCACTATAAGCATAGGGCCTTCTGTGTTCTCTACTGCTCTTTTTTGTTGTTGGTTAAGTTTATCTATTATATTTTTCAAAAAATCCCTCTTGATACAAATAAAGCAATTTTTGTTCCTTTTTAAAACCGAAAGAATCTAATCACTATCTATCGTTTTTTACAACAGTATATTATTTTTTGGAATTCTTTTCCCTGACCTTCTTAACATACCCTTCTATGTGTTTTTGAGGTGTCCTTGATAAAGCAAGAGCGTCCTCTGGAACATCTTTTGTAACAGTTGTACCAGCAGCCACATAAGAATTTTTTGAGATATTAACTGGGGCAACAAGCTGACAATCGCTACCAACAAAGGCATTGTCTCCGACATTGGTAATACTCTTCTTAAAACCATCATAATTACAAGTTATGACACCACAGCCTATATTAACGTTCTCTCCAATAAAAGCGTCGCCTACATAAGAAAGATGGGGTATTTTGGAACCAGATCCAACAACCGTTTTCTTTGTCTCTACAAAACCACCTATTTTTACTTTGTCTGCGGTTTTTGTCCCAGGTCTGACATATGTAAAAGGACCTATCTTGTTGTTTGTCCCTATTTCTGCACCGTCTATATAAACGTATGGACCAACCACAGACCCTTTCTTGATAATAGTGTTGTTTATTCTACACCCCTCAAGGATGGTAACATCTTCTTCTAACTTGCTGTCACCTGTTATAAAAGAGTTGGGATAGATACAAGTGTCTGTGCCTATTAAACAATCATCGTCGATATAAGTACTTTTTGTGTCTATTATAGTAACGCCGTTATTTACATGGTCCATGGCTCTCTTGTTCCAAACCTCTTTTGCTAACGATAAAAATCCAAGCCTATCATTAGCACCAAGAACAAGATCTGGTTCATCAAATCTAACACAGTTTATTTTCTTCTTCATATTTACAGCAATACAAACCACGTCTGTAAGATAGAATTCTTTCTTCTTTTTATTAATAGTGATTTTAGACAAAGCTTTTTCTAGAAATTCTTTCTTAAAGGAATATATGGAAGTATTAACAACCTTTATTTTTTTGTCTTTAGCCTCAAGGTCTGTTTCTTCAATTATTGCTTTTACTTTTTTATCATTAGTAGACTTAATCCTTCCATATCCACTTGGATCGTCAAGAGAACATCCAACCACGCAAAGATCAGCTCTGTCATTTAATATGTTTGATATCAAGCTAGAGGGTATCAATGGAGTATCGCCCGGCACGACTGCAATTTTAGAAACATTTTTATCTACATAAGGCAAAGCCACTCTTACGGCTCCAGCTGTACCATCTAATTCTTTTTGTTCTACAAAAAGAAAAGAATTATTTTTGCTTAAAAGCTCTATTATTTTTTCTTTCTGATAAGAAACGACAAAAATTACCTGAGTGTCTTTTAGATTAGAAAGTGTTTTAGCAAGATAACTTATTGTTGGTTGACCAGCAAAATCATGAAGCAGTTTTGACGTTTTGCTCTTGAATCTTGTTCCAGCACCTGCCGCCATAACAATAACAGCATTCTTAAAAGACATAAAAATATCTCCTCTTTTTCATTTTAGAATGGCGCAAACTCTTCCTGCATAGACATGTTGTATTTTTTGTCGTTAATATGTTGCGTTATCTTGTTAAGTATTTCTTGTGCCTTGGACCTGTCTGTAGAATATTTTTGTGTTTCATAGCCCTCTGGGAAAACTCTTACCTCTACATCAACTACATACGGCCTTGTAAATCCACTAAGGCTTACGTAAGCCTGATACCCTGTCTTATCTATACCAAATTGTTGGTCTTTCATGAAGACACCAGAGACAACGGTCGGCGGATCAGGATCCAGACGTTTAATACCACCATAATCCTTTTTTATTACTTCTTTCATTGAATACCAAATTTTGTCTTTGGTTGTATTATAGCCTCTTGTAATGGTGCCGGTCGTCGTTGAACAAGAACTCAAAAAAACTATTAGGAAGATTGAACATAAGAATATATTAATTTTTATCTTCATTGATCTGAATATATACCAAGATGTTGTAAATTAAAAGTAAGAAGCAAGTCCAATAATGCTAAAAATAAAAGACCCTAGCAGCAACAACAAAACAAGAGGTGGCATGGCACAGAAGAATATCCCTTTCCATTTTGATATTAGATTCTTTTTTGCTATATAAGAGCCAGACACATACAAGAACACCAAAGAAAACAAAAAAGATCCCACAAATGGGACCATCTTTAATATATAGAAAAAACCAGCCGTAGTCATCAATATGGATAGAGTCGAGCTAAATCTTTTTGGTTTACCTTTAATAAAAACATAAAGGATAAATTGCACTAACATTGAATAGAAAAAAATAAATAAAAGATAGAACAGTGGAGAAATGATGACCCAATATAAAGAACCCATTAATCCCATAATCGATATAAAAGGGTCCACAGGTAATCCTATTTCAAACATGCCTGCTCTAATAATATCAAAAACCTTAAAAAAGATGTCACCAGTCCCAAAACTAAATAAGAGAAGTGATCGAATAGAACTAATAATAAATATCAAAAGATATGAAGTAAAAAAAGCAGGTAACAGATTTCCGTCGGCAAGGTAATTAAAATATTTTTTCATGGCTCACCTCATTTTCTTTTTCTTCTATAATAGGACAAAATTCCGGTAACAAGCATTATAAAAGGTATAAAGTATGTAGCAAAAAAACCAAGCACAAAAACAGAACCTGCAACAAAATAACCCGGCCTATCTATTCTTGTTCTGCTAAAAACAAGTTCCTTGTCATCAAGCATAAAAGATATTGCATTCATTATAAGGTCATAATTGGATCCATAGTTAATATATTTATTGGCAACAAAGGCTGAATTGCCAACAACCATCAAACACCCCTTGCCGTTTGCTACACAAGTATAAGCACAAATATCTAAAGGCCCTTTAAGGTCTTTCTTGTCGTCAAAGACAAGCTTGCCACTAAGGGCAGAAGCACTCCCCCAACTAGTTAAGGAACTTTTACACAAACTTTTTGAGTCCTTACTTAGAACAAGTGATCTTGAATACGGTAATATCAATGGATCTTTAAGACTTGAACTTATCGGGCTTTTATCAGAAAGTTCTTGAGTTACGACTACAGCTTGACCGAGCCCCATCTTTTTAGAAGAAGGATCTATAATAATATTATTTGTTATCCTTATTCCAAGTACAGTAAGCAATCTGTTCAGTCTTTTTGCAGGATCAAAGTCTGTGGTAGACACAGGAGGACCAAATAAAAGAATAAAATTTCCACCATTGGATAAAAAGTTTTCTATCCTTTTTAACTCTATATCACTTATGTCTTTGCTCGGAGCCAACATAATTAAAAGTCCATTGTCTTTAGGTAGAGCACTCTTTAGATCTGCAAAAGACACTTCATATCCATAAGACCTTATCTTTGATGTTAAAAAAGAAATACCTTCTGCTGAGTTATCTTCTGTGTCTGGCTCACCATGAGAATTTATAAAATATATTTTTTTTCTAATATCTCTAGTAATAGAAACGATAGCACTACTTATATCATCCTCGGAAAGGCTAGATATGTTAACGTATTTGTTCTTATAGAACAGGGTTAAGCTTTCGAATTTTGCACCTGTTTCTTGTTTATCTAGTATCTGGTATTTTATGTGTCTAGAATAATATGAATATTGTTCAATGGCCCGTTTAAAGTTCTGAGTACTAGGCCCAGGATTAAGCACAGCATTAAAGACCACATCTCCCTTTAGGTTCTTTAATATATATAAGGTCTGATCACTAAGGGTATTTATCTTATCTCTACTTATATCAATTCTAAGATCATGTATGTTTGCAGATATATTAACAACTATTAACAAAACGAACAACAAAGACCATTTTATAAAGAGTTTAATTTTCTTGTTAGGGTCTATAAGTATTCTGGATAAATATAACAATATCGTAGTCAGTGATAAGTAGTAAACAGTATCTTTGAGGCTGATAACGCCTTGTCCAAAATATTCAAAATGTTTTATTACTGATATGTATGAAAGTATATCTGATATAAATTGAGATGAATTCTGTGCAGACCAATCAAGCACCCACAAAAAGACTAGAGAAAGAAAAGTAAAAACAGCACCTATTATCTGATTTTCTGTAACACTAGACCACAATAGACCAATAGCAATGTAAGAAGAAGAAAGCAGTGCTAGGCCTAAATACATTGACGATATCTGACCAATATCTGGATTTCCACCAATAAGAAGTATTATTGGGTAGACTAAGGTACCCAATAAAGCAAATAAGACCAACAAAAGCCCCGCACTAAACTTGCCTATAATTATTTCCCACATGTTTAACGGAGAGGTATAAAGCAGTTCTATTGTTTTAGATTTTTTCTCTTCTGCTATAAGCCGCATCGTTACTATGGGTATAATAAACAACATTATGATGTTCATAGTGGCGTAAAGAGGTTTAACTACTGCGTCGTTAAGACTTGATTGGACATATTGTGCTGTTTGGGCATCAGCGAATTGTTGTCTTATAAAAAAGACCAACCTTTGATAGAACATGTAGCCAACAACAAAAAGGAAAACACCTATTACCGTATAGCCTATTGGTGTAATAAAATAAGTCTTAAACTCTTTTTTTGCTATTATAAAGGCTTTCTTCATCATCGCAGTTCTGCACCATTAATAAGTTTTAAATAGTAATTCTCAAGATCTTTTTTGTTAATACTAATCCCCATCAGTGAATAACCAGAATCAACGATCTTTTTACTTATCAATGAACGAACATCATTGTCGTCTTTTGCAACAACTACAATATTATTATCATCGACACGAGAACAGCTAAGCACACCTTCAATTGTAGCTATTATACCAAGGATCTTTTCATCAACGTTACTAAGCTCTATATGATACTCTTTATTCTTGCTGGTCATAACTTGGAGCCCAGCCACATTACCACTGAATAAAACACTTCCTTTATCCATAATAGTGACATCATCACAAAGATTCTGTATTTCGCTTAATATATGACTGCTTATAAGTATCGTAGCACCACCTGCTTTTCTTCTTGTTATTAAATCCCTAAACTCTATTATCTGTACAGGGTCAAGACCCGTTGTAGGTTCATCAAGAACAATAAGATCTGGATCGCCTATCAGTGCTTGTGCAATACCAAGCCTTTGTTTGTAGCCTTTTGATAGTTTAGATATAAGTTTATTCTTAACATCACTTATAGAACATTCTTTAAGTATCTCGTCTATTACAGGGCACAGTTTTTGTTTATTTATGCCTTTCAATCTTGCACAATAAACAAGTTGTTCCCTTGCTGTTAACTCTGGATAAAGTGCTGGCGTTTCTGGAAGATAACCGATTAAAGAACGAGTAAGTTGAGATAAATTTATTACGTCAAAACCTTTTACTTTAATACTGCCTGAGTCTGGTATAATAGCACCACATATCATTCTTATAACAGTGGTCTTTCCTGCTCCATTAGGTCCTAGTAGCCCACTTATCCTGCCTTTATTAATAACAAAAGAAGCATCTTTTACTGCACACGAGTTACCATAATTCTTTGTTAAATTACTTACTTCTATCATTAATTTCACCGACTAAGTATTGACTATTAACAAAAAAACAGATTGTCAAGCAAACAGCACCTGATATACACAAATCCTTATAGGCGGTAATATTTTATGAGAATAAGAACTGTAGGAATAATAGGCGATTCCATGGAAAAGCCTGAGCTTAATAAAATAGCAGAAGAACTTGGTAAAAGGCTGGCAGAAGAAGGCATAAGTATAGTAACAGGTGGACGAGAGGGCGTAATGGGTGCAGCCTCAAAAGGAGCTCAAAGCGTTCATGACAGACAATCATCCTCAAGGGTCATAGGTATCTTGCCGGGGACTTCACAAGAAGAAGGCAATAAATATATAGATTATGCAATACCCACAGGAATAGGATGGGCAAGAAACCAGATAGTAGTCCTATCTAGTGATATAGTGGTGGCTGTTGGCGGTGGAGCAGGGACATTGTCAGAAATGGCATATGCGTGGGCTTATAACAAGCCACTCATTGCTTTTAATGGAGTAGATGGATGGAGCAGTAAAATGGGTGATAAAGCCATCGACGATAAAAGAAAAGACAAAATATTAAGTGCAAAAAATGTAGAAGAGGCAGTCAATATCATAAAAGATATTTTTTCAAAATCTCATCAATAGCAGGCTTAAAAGAACCACTTTCTATCAGCTTGTCCTTAAACAAAAACTCTACCTTGTAATTATCCTGTGCGTCTTCTGGCTTTCTTAAATATTTAGAGACTATACTTCCACATAAAGATAGAATGCCAGCATCTAATGACAAATTATCTGTATTAATATCGAACAATAAAGCTACAACTGAGTGTTCATTGTTAAAACCAGTCAGGAGGCATCCCTTGGATGCGTAAGATCTTATTAGGTCATTCTCATCATCGTTTCGAGAAACTATTAAATATAATCCGTTATCTAAACAAAAATGTCGTCCCAATAAGACCAAAGAAAGATGTAACCAATCTAGGTCTTTCTTTTTTTCTATAAGGTAAGAACGACTAATAATGTTTGGGTCAGTGAATCTACACCCACCAGCAGGCTGAGGATATGATAGTACGCCTAATTGTTTTGCCAATTCTCTTTGTCTCTGTCTTCCTCTACCAGACATATTTAACAGTTTATCTCTGTCTAAAATGCCATTAATCTCTGGCACGGTTGGTTTTAATAATTTTGCACTTAAAGGTCTTACAAGATAGCCCTCTAAACCAGACATCTGTTCAACTATATGTAGAGCTTTCTTTGTTTGAGACATCGGCCTTTGCCCAACGACTTCACCTGTAAAAACAAAATCAGCTCCTATCTCTTTCATTATCGTTTTTGCTTTCTTTAACATAAAGATATGACAATCAACACAAGCATTAAGACTTGCTCCTTTGCCAAAGATAGGTTCAGATATAACCTCTTTTATATAATCGTCGCCAAGAGGATACTCGTGTAGGAACATCCCTTGTGGTATCTTTTTTATCTTATTAAAGAAAGGAGAAACAAAATTTAAAAGATGAACCTCTATGCCCTGCTCTTTGATAATCATAGACGATAATATGCTGTCTAAGCCACCAGAATAAAGACCAAGCGCTTTGTGTTCATTCATTTTTTGCAAGAACCTCTTTTAGTGTATCGTTAATTATAGATCTTTGTTCCTCGGCACTGTTTGATCTTGTTATTGCGTCATAAAAAGGCACTTTTAAACTCGATGGCATCTTTGCCCCTTTAACATAATATATCAAATGCTTCTTCATTAACCTGTATGCGTGGTGATCACCATAAAATTTTATTGCAAGTTCAAGATGCTTTAAAATTGTTTCAACAAATTGCTGGTTAAACACTTTGGATTGATCACTAAGGAACCAAGGATTCCCAAACAAAGCTCTACCAACCATAACCCCATCACAAGAGGTCTCATCCATCATTTTTTTTACATCTGATAAGGTGAGAACATCACCATTACCTATTATCTTAATTCCTGTTATCATCTGTTTTAATATACTTATATGTTCCCATTCTGCCTTACCAGAAAACATCATCTTTGCAGTACGAGGATGAAGTATTATTTTATTTGCACCAGCCTCTTTTGATATTCTGGCACAATCAAGATAATTTATTGAATGAAAGTCAAACCCAGATCGTATCTTAACAGAAACGCTTTTGTTAGTGGCTCTTTTAACCTGCTCCACTATCTTGCCTAAAAGAAGCACATCCTTCATTAAAGAAGCTCCACCACCAGCTTTCAGCACTTTCTTAACTGGGCAACCAGCGTTAATATTTATTTCTTTAACATGTTCAAGTTCATCCAATATCTTGGCCGCAAGATAAAAAGAATCAGGCTTTGAACCAAACAATTGGACTACCATGGGCCCGTCTTCTTCTAGTGTTTGTATAAGACGAACACTGCCTTTCTGTCCTCTAGATAAACCATCTGCACTAACCATTTCTGAATAAAGATCTTTGGCGCCAAAAGACCTACAAATAGCACGAAAAGGGGAATCACTTATCCCGGCAAGAGGAGCAACAGATATAAGATCTAATATATTATTCATCCTTGTATTTATTATCCAACTCTTCGTATAATTTTTTTGCATCCATTTTTCTTTCAAAATATTCTTCTAATCTATAAGAGGCTCTCGGTGGCAGTTTTATAAAAGCGTTTTTTTCAAGAGGTAGTTTTCCATTGATAATGTTCTTGCCGAGTTCTGGGTTATATTTAAGAAGTTCTTCTTTGCCGAGCATAGATATAGACAAGAGGTCCTTGATATATATCCTTTCTTCTAGTTTAACATAAAAGAAATTCATTAAAGGTTCTTTGTCTATCTTACCGAAAATTCTATCGCTATAGACGGTAACGTACAGTGCAGCCAAAAACTCAGAATAAAAGTTTTTTGATGCAAATCCAAAATTCCTACCTTTATATTCTTTGACTATTTTTGATATATCTTTGGTCTTTAGTTTTTTTGTAGCATTCTTTAGTCCACCTGGGCCATGGTTGTAAGCAGTAATTGCAAGAGGCCAAGTGCCAAGTATTCTATAGTTTTCCTCTAACAACTTTGCCGCAACTATACTGGCCTTAAAAGGAGAATATCTTTCATCGTAATTAGGATCGATACCAATAAATTTTTTACCGGTAACACCCATTATCTGCCAAATACCTCTAGCCCCAACTTTTGAATCAGCTCTTATATTAAACGATGATTCTACAAAAGGAATTCTTGTTAATTCCCAAGGTAACCCCTGTTCCTTGAAAAGATCCTCTATTATTGGTAAATACCTAGATGAAGATTTTAGGCCACTCTGTATGAAATCCATCTGACCCGTCTGAGTGCGTATATTTGAAACAAGTTCCGAGGTCTTTATTTTGCCTCTCTTCTCTTTAAATTTTAAATAAAATTGTTTTTCTTGTTTGTTCTTTGCTGAAAAATCCTTAAGGCTTTTTGACCTCATAGCTCTATCTATAAGATCCTTTGCCATCCTTTTGGCTTCGTTAACACTCATTTTAGAGGTTTTCTGATCAACAACATTATAAACAATAGAAAGGTCATCTTTGTCATGAACAACGAACGAAGTGGAAGGGTATAGGGAATATATCCTTGCCCAGAACAAGACTCTGTCTTTAAGGTCCTTTGGTACGGTGAAATCATCTGATATAAGCTTGTCTGGGTCATTAATCACATCCAACAAGGCATCATCAGTATTACTTTTATCCAAACTGGTAGAAGCTTCTTCAAAGTTAAATATTAATGAAGAATCCCATGGTTTATCTACATCAAGCATAGAGCTATGCAAAGAAACCATAAGTGCAGAAGAAAGTATTAATAGCCTAAAAAACATCTTCACTATACTTGAGTATTCAAAATTAGTATTAAAATCAACATTAAAATGTATAATCTAATAGAAATAGGGGGTACAAATAAATGACTTGGTTATCCATTATAGAATATTCTATGAGACATTCTCTTAGCCCATCTACGATAAGAAGAAAAATACGCAACGGATCAATAAACTTTAAATTAGAAGCTGGTAAATATCTTATCTATGACGATCCCTCTTTGGATAAACCAGATAACGATGAAAAAAAGAGCATACAAGATGTGTTAGCCTTTACAGAAAAGACCCTAGAGGAGATCAACAGAGTAAACACAATGTTCATAGAAGAAAAAGAGAAAACCATAAGAGAACAAGCAGAAACAATAAGAAAATTAAATGAAGAGATAAATGAGCTAAAAATGCTCGTAAACGTTCTAGAGAAAGGTAACAACAATTAAGTTTTTTTTGTTAAATGACTAACTCCCTTTAATATTAGAAGCATCTGGATGAAGTTATCCACTATGTCGTTGTAAAGTATAGAAAGGTTTTTTTGTCTTGATATAGCAGACAGACCACTAAAAGCATCTTCTCCTATAGAAATATAATATGAGTGACTTACTAAACCTTTTTTCAGGCTCTCACTAAAATAGCCTCCAACATACAAAGAATAGTCACCCACATACTTTAACATCTTTCTCCTTTTTTCTGTTTGCTCCAACAAAGATTGTCTAAATATTATTGCTAAAGGCATCCCTGCATAAGGATGTTCCTCGCTTTTTTTTAAAAGTTTGTCTGGGTCCATATTCTCAGACAACAAAGAAGCTAAATAAAATTTCAATGAATCGTCAAGAGCAAGCCCTTGCTCGCTAATTGAGCGCTCTATAAGCTCATTAAAGAACAGGAACGGAGTAAAGATTATAGAAAGCTTGTTCTTCATTTAGTAAGAACCACTAGGTTTTGTTTATTATCTAGAAAATATTTTTGTGCAACTCTCTGTAAGTCTTCAGCGGTAACACCCATTACGAGATCCGAGTATCTAAACGCATCTTTGTGGTCTTTGCCATAGAATTCATATATGCCCATATTCAAGGCCTGAGAACAACTGGTTTGTAATTCTATTTCTTTCAAACCAACAAGGTAATTTTTTGATCTTTTTATTTCATCCTCGGTAACAAGATCGTTCTTTAACTTTTCTATTTGTGTTTTGATGCCAGAAATACACTTATCTACCTTTGAGTGTTCAGAGGCAATATACACAGAAAAATAGCCAGAATTTGCAGCAAACATCTGAAGTGGGAACACGGAGTAAGCCAGACTTTGTTTGTCCCTTAGTTCAACAAAAAGCCTACCACTCTGCCCAGAAAGAACACCTGCAAGAACCTTTAACGGCATTAAGTCTCCGTCCAATATATTACAGGTTGGGTATCCAAGTATTATATGAGATTGTTTTATGTCTTTACTGGTTTTTAGTTCTCTTGCTGATAGTTGTTCAGGCTCTTTTATAGACTGCTTGAGCAGCGTATTATTATTTTTATTATATTGTGATATCCTTTCGCTCCATTCAGCAGCAGTCTTTTCATCAAAATCCCCAGAAAAAGATATTACCATCTTACTTGGATCGAAAAGCCCTTTATAAAAATCACCCACCATCTCATTACTTATATTCACAATAGAATTCTTGGTGCCAATAGGATCCAGTCGGTAATTACTGACCTTATACATCGTCTTCAGAAAAAGACTGTGAGCGTAAGAAGACAGGTTATCCTGCATAGAGTCTATTTCATCCTCTATTATCTTTTTCTCCATATCAAAATATTTCTTATTAAACTTAGGCGTCAACATTATCCTTTCAACAAGTTCTAGCATTTGTGAAAAATATGGTTTCAAGACTGCAAGCGATACACCAAAACCATCTTTACCACTGAACACATCAAAGAAAGATGCTGTAGAATCTATTTTTTCTGTTATCTCGTCATAGGATAGTCCTTCTGCACCATATATCAAGGATCTAGAAGCAAGATTAGATATACCATTATTTACTTCTTTTTCGTAAGACACACCACCTGGAAAACAAATATACATAGAAGCAAGAGGAGTGTTGCCAAAATGCTTCATAATAAGTTTTGTCCCGCTACTAAGTTTAAAGAATTTCGGTTTTCCAGAAAGGTCCTTATCATCAAAAGATATATTAATAAGATCTTTGGTCCCATGATCTTTGTTTGTGTTGTTCTTTGGTTTTTTTATGGACCTATGATCTGCGGATAAAATCTCAACAAGCTCTTTATCTTTTATGTTCGATCCTTTTGGCAGAACTGCTGCTACAGAAAAATCCTTTTCTATTACATATTTCCCAAGAACATCGACAAGATCACTTAACGTTACTTTTTTTATAGCTTCTATATATCTGTCGTCAAAATCTAGATCGCCCGTCATGGACATCATTCTTCCAAGTCTTGATGCTACTCCGTCAACAGTTCTTTGTTCATATACTTTTTCACTAAGTATTATGTTCTTTGCTCTTATGAGTTCCTCTTTTTTTAAGGAAGCACCAAGTTCTGATATAACAGAAAAAAGTTCTTTGCTTATTTCTTGAATAGTACTTTTAATTTTTTCAGCTTCACATTCAAAAGAAAGTCCAAAAGAAAAAGAGCCACCCAACACAGGCGTATAAGAACTAACACTTACTGATGTAACAATTCCTTTTTCCACTCTCAATCTTTTGAACAATCTTGAACTTTCAGATTGCCCTAATATATTAGATAAAAGGTCTATGGCTGGTACGTCTTCGTGGAACAAGCCTGGTATCGAGAAGCCAAAATAAAGTATAGATTCCCTAATATCAAGTTCCTCTATCTTGCATAAAGAAGAAGATATCAATGGTATTTGATCTGGTCTTTGTATGTTTTGCTTGGTGTCTTTAAGATCGCTAAAAGTTTCTTGTACAAATTTTAATACAGCCTCTTCATCTATGTCACCACTTATGACCAAGGTGCTATTAGAAGGTGAATAGAATTTTGTATAATAATTCAAAACATCACCTACGGTTATATCCTTAACAGTATCGACATAACCCTGTATAGGCATGCTATATGGATGTCCTTTAAACTGCAATGATTGGTAGATGTCGCTAGCTACACTAGATGGTATATCTTGATATCTTCTTATTTCCTCTAATATAACCTCTCTTTCATCCTCTATATCTTTTGCGTCCATTTTTGGTTCAAAAACAAGAGATCTTAAAGAGCGAATGGCTTCTTTGTAATATATAGATGGGGTGGTAACAAAGTAACAAGTGTGCTCTTTAGAGGTAAAGGCGTTAAGTTCCCCGCCCATTTCTTCTATTCTTTGAGCAACACCCTCATCGATGCCCTTAGTCCCCTTGAACAATATGTGTTCTATAAAATGTGAAATGCCATTATTTTTAACATTTTCATTAACAGATCCACACTTTACCCATACCTGAGCACTTATTACCTTAGATACAGATCTTTTTTCAAAAATAAAATTAAGTCCATTTTGTAATTTTAATGTTTTCATAAGTATATATTTTTAATATCATTGACGAACTGTGTCTATACTTTATATTCATTTACCTTTTTGTAACAATAAATGCCCTTATTGTGACTTTTTCTCTGTGCCAAGGGTAAGCCCTGACATTAAGGATAGATATACCGACTCATTGATATTGGAATTTGAACATAGAAAAGCTGAACTTGGGGACAAGTTAAAAACAATGTATTTGGGTGGTGGTAGTCCTGTCTTATTGGGTTCTAATAATTTAATAAAACTATCTAAACACATAAAGGATAATTTTAAGCATATAGAAGAAATAACAATAGAGGTTAATCCAGAACAAATAGGTGACATTAATGTTTTTTTGGAATTGATGCTGAACCTTGGGGTCAACAGGGTAAGCATAGGGGTTCAAACCACAAACCAAAGTATCTTAAATCTTATAAAAAGACAGCTCGACGAACAAAAAATAAAAGAAACAATAAAATTACTTAGACACAATGGCATAGATACTTCAATTGATATGATGTTTGGCATAAAGGATCTTGATGCTGATCTTGATTACGTTACCGAATGTCGACCAGAACATATATCTTTCTACATGTTCACAGTAGCTCCTGTTTATGAATATTTTTCTATTTGCCCTTCTGAACATGTTATAGACAAAATGTTCAACAAAATACATAAAAAGCTCTCGGCATCTGGATATATACACTATGAGGTTTCCAACTTCTGTCTTCCGAACAAAGAGAGCAAACACAATTCTGCATATTGGGAATATCTGTCTTATGTTGGAATAGGAGCTGGTGCTCATTCGTTCCTTGAAGATAAAAAAATAAGAAGATGGAATAAAAGCGATATAGGAGCCTATATAAACGATCCAACAACTTGCTATGAAACAGAAGAACTAGATGGGGATAAGATAAAAAGAGAAAAAATAATGCTAGGGTTAAGATTATTGCAAAAAGGTATAGGCGAAGAACTTTTGGATGCTCAAATGGTTCAGCAATTATTTGACAGGGGTTATCTTGATCGTAAAAATGGGAAAATTTTAATAAACATTAAGGCTGTACCAATAATGGATGAAATAATACTTAAACTATCCTAGCTTGACATTTCAAACCTCTTTGTGTATTATTCTATTTAAGTTAAGGTCCTTCCCTGGTTTATGTGGAGGTATAAAATGGTTAAAGAAAAGCTAAGTTATAAGGAGCTGCTAAATAATTCATCTCCTACACTGCCACTCAATTGGAGAAAACCATCTGGAGAGATAAACAGAACAGTAATACCAAAACAAATAGTTGGAACAAAAGCCAATATTATAGTGTTAAGCCCAGAATATTTTCCAACTGGTTCTTGTAATGATGGGGCTGCTTATTTTAATTTAAAACAATTAATAGAAACAAAAAAACAAAGTTCAGTTGAAGTTTGTGCTTTTGACAGTGCAATAGCAAGTTATGCTTGGGCAGCGACACAATTTGGGCTTAAATGTACTATAAAAACACCCCAAATGTCTTCTCCTTATTGGATAAAAAAAGCAAAAGACCTTGGAGCAGAAGTTGAGTTTGAGGGAGTTAAAATAAGTGATGCAGCGAGAATAATAGATCTGAACAAGAAAAAACCAAACTTCGTATCTCAATTCCAAAACACTGCGGCTTACACATATCACAAAATCGTAACTGGTAACGCAATAGAAAAGACTGTGGACGGCATTGGAGACAACAAGGTTTCTTTGTTGTGTTATCCTGCCTCTTCTGGTGCATTAACAGGTGCAGCCATAAGCAGCAAGAAAAAATATCCTTATTCAAAGAACCTACTAATAGAACCAGAAGAAAGTTCTACTTTCTATAATAACAAGAAAAACACACATAGAATGTATGGAATGGGTTATGGGTTCATACCCTATATACACAACATTTATGCAACAGATTATGTTATGTTGGCAGAAGAAGATGAAGTAATAAAAACGATGAAGTGTATAGAGGATTTTACTGCAAAAATAGCAACTGATTTTAATATAGAGATAAAACTAGTAAAGGCCATGACACAAAAATTTGGTCTTGGTGCCTTTGCAAGCATCGTCTGTTCTATAAACCTTGCTCAACAGCTAAGATTTAACGAGAACGACAACATAGTCATTATTGCAGAAGATACAAGTTCTCCGTATAAAGAACTAATAAAGGCTGAACAGATTCAAGACATAGATTCTAAACACATAATAAAAGAATCAATGATAGATCACAAATTTAGATTATTCATGGACGTAACGGGTCAAAGACAAAGAGAAAGATTATTCAAGAAAAAAGCAGATTTCTGGCTAAGAAGAGGATCCGACGAGAATATACTCAACAAAATGAGAGACAAGGACTACTGGGATACTATCAATTAATTCTCAGACCCTTTTAGAGAGTTAAAAACAAAATCTTTTGAAATAACCATTTTCTCTACCAGATTATTATTTTGTATATGTGTACCATCAAGAACAACAGATTCTCTTATCTGAGAGTCATGATCAATGATGACATTATCACCTATAACAGCCATCGGACCGACAACACAATTGGCCATAACCTTGCTGTTAGAACCAATCAACACTGGCGGTATTATAGTTGCGCTATGATCTATGTAATAGCCATCCCCAAGCCAGATACCTTCAACAGACTCTATTATTTTGTCTCCTCTAACATTAAACCAATAATCAGATATAAATGACTCGGTTTGATGATCAAGTTTGTATCTAGATAAAAGATCTAAGATGGCCAGATTTGTATTAAGATAGCCACTAAGATCTCCTAATTCTTTCCATAAAAAATTACCATCAGCAATAAACCCAGATATCCTGCCACCTTCTTTCATATAAGGTATATAAAAATCCCTAACTATACAGCTTGGTGTATTCTTGCTCTCAACTTTTTCAAACAACTCAGGGGTTATAATCTGTATACCAGAGAACATATACTCAGAATATATACCCTCTGCTGATTTACCTATGCTAACGATGTTATTAAAATCGTCTACAAAGACAGAAGAAACATTATTAGAATCCTTGTTCTTTAAAACCATGGTGGATATATTTTTCTTGGACCGATGGAAGTGATAAAGTTGTTTAAGATCGAAATTAAAAATAATATCACCATTTACCACAAGGGTCTCATCATCTAAAAGATGTTCTTTAAACCCCAACAACCCACCAAGAGTCCCAAGAATGTCTTTTTCGTGTGAAAAATGTACATTAAGACCTGATGGTATAGAAAGACCCTCGAACAATTCTGGATGATGGTGTCTATTAATGTATACGTCTTTGATGTCGTTGCGCTTCATGAAAGCAAGGGTATATTCTATAATAGATATTCCCAACACTTTAACCAATGGTTTAGGGACAAAATCAGTAAGTGGCTTTAGTCTTGTACCGTACCCAGCAGAAAGGATGACTGCCTTCAATTAAGATATACCTCCTTTATCAGATCACTCCATTCAGGAAATTTTTTAGAGACCAATTTTATGTCCTCTAACAAGGTTGGTATATATTTAAGATAGTTGTCTTTTTTTCTTACGATACTTTGATATGAAAAAGTTCCAAGCATTTTTATCCCACGCTGAAGATAAGAAATATAATAATCCTTCATGTACTCGTCTTTAGATACCTTGAACAAAGGTGCCGCTACCAAATCATAATATTTTGCCACAATTAACTCTCTTGAATTTTTATCAAGGTTTATATATGGGTCTATAGTCAATGAAACTATGTCATACGGGTAAGGTCCCATCCTTGCGTCTTGAAAATCTATGACAACAAGCTCGTCTCCTTTTATCATCAGATTCCTTGAATGATAATCCCTGTGTAAATAAGCAAAAGGTTGTGACATCATTGAGTCAACTACACTGTTGTTTACAAGAAGGACCAATTCTTTATCTATATCTTTTTTCATATATGATCTTACATAATATTCATAGGTCATGTTTAGTTCAGATATAAATTTTTCTTTGGTAAAAGACACTTGGCTAGAACATCTGTGATAGGTTTGCATGTTCTTTATAGCATCTTGATAATAGCGCATAATATTATTCTGATCAGTAATATCCTGAAGATGTAAACTACCTATGTCCTCTTGTAATATAACTCCAAGATGTGGCTCTAACTTAAAAAACTCAGGGACCCTAATGCCAGCCTTTTTCAAGATATTATAATTGATGATGTTGGGGTCAGAGACATCATAGGTATCACCAAGCATGAGGACATAAGAACCAAGTTCAGTTCTTACTCTATAATATTTCCTTGTTGAAGCATCTCCAGCAAGCAATTCAACCTCATCAAGAGGGCTTATGCCAAGCTTTGATATAATGTCTTTTATATCCAAAACATCTCCTCAAATATAACTATGTTAAAAACATAATTATTGCTAAACTATAGATAATATAGCAGGGATATAAAACTAAGCCATGAAAAAAATAATATTTATAAGTTCATTTCTATTACTCTCTTTTACAATAGGTTTTTTTGTAAGAGGTCTGTTCCAAACACCAGAACAGCAAGCACAGACCAAAATAGATGAACAACCGTATCAAGCAATAGAGACTCCAAAAGATAACGAAAGGACCATAGACCAAGAAACTCAAAAAAAATATTATGAATTAATAGCAGAATATATGTCTTACATAAACGAAAGATACGATAGTGAGCCAATATCATTTAAAGATTTTGTTAATATAAAAAAGAGCAGATCAATACAAGACAATAATTATTCAGAAGAAGACGATAAATTATATAACAAAATATTAGAATGGTACTCGTATCTTAATGATCAAGAAGATCAAGAAACCGAGGTATCAAAATATAAAATATATGGAGAAATATATACTCTAAAAAAACACCTATTACGCTCATCAGACGCTATTGTGGGCATCTTTAACAACCCTACATATAAGAATATGCCAACAGTACCAATTGGGCACATTTGTTTTGAGCGACCAAGATACTATTCTTATGCAGATCCTCTAAATAAAAGATTTGAAATAGATTTAACAATAAAGGAGAACGCTGAAGGCGTCAGCAATCCTGTCTACATATTGTCCATGTTAATACCCAACACTGTACCATACAACACTTCTATAATAATGAGTGGAAGTAATAACAAAATAGACGGTGTGCCCGTATCAATGTTAAGCAGGAAAAAAGACAACAAACTATTAAAACTAAAGTTAAGTGAGCTAGAAAAAGGTAACAACAACTCTACACTTAGCATAAATAACATACACCCAAACAATATCGTATGGGTAGATGGTCTAGACCTGATATCAAAATTATATCCGGAAATGAACATAACAAGATCTGTCATCTCTGGGGTAGATGGGGTTGCAAGAATAACTAAAATACCAAGTTCATCTGTGTTAATGATATCATCACCAAACCAAAAAACTGGTTTTAACTTTGAGACTGCGACAGCACCATATGAACACAATATAACATTTTTGAATAAACCCTATTGCAGTACAAATTCTTGTTTATCTATAATAAAGCCACTTGGTTTTGATGACCCAGAAGTAAGTATATATTCAAAAAGCCCTTACTTTAAAAAAACAATCAAGTTTACTAACTCTGAACTTATTAACATTAATAGCCCAATTATGGAGGACGCTCTCTTAGAATTAAGATCTAACGGACAAAGTTTTGGAATAATGAAGATAAGCTCAAGACCAAACATAACAAATATAATAGAACCAGTACACAAGAACATACAAGAGCTCATTGGTAAAATAAATAAGATAGTTTTGTCACCATACCATGAAGCTCCCTGCAGAAAGTATAAAATAAATATAATGCTAAACGAGAATGAGGCTCACACTGACATGAATGGCGAGTTCAGAATAAACGACATAGATATCATTAACAACTATTTAGATCTTCTAGTAGAAGGTGACGACGTTACGGCTAAAATAAATATACCTATCATACACCATCATGAAAAACTTAATTTTAATACCAACATACCATCTGAGCAAACAATAAGAACATGGGAAAAGATATTGCCAAACACAAAAAAGAACAGTTTTATATACGGAGAAATACCTTATCATAAAAGTTATAAAGCTTTCTTGATAGGTGAAAACAACGAGACAATAAAAGAGGCACACTACTTTAACTCTGCAATGATCCCAGACAAAAGAACATATTCCACAGCATATAACCCAGCCAACAAAGCTTTCTCTAGATTTCTATTCTCTGATATAAAAGAGGGGAAATACATATTATATCTTGTTAGCGGGAACGAACTTATACATTCCAGAGTATTCAATGTTGAATCAAACAGAATGGTCGTTCTTAATTAGGAGGGTAAATGAATAAGAAAAAAAAGATCTTGTTGTTGTTTGTAATTTCATTCTTTGTTTTTAGTCTATTCATGTTGTTAGGCAAAAATGATAAATGTGATAAAAAAGATAACGCTATTTGTACAGTAAAAGTAGAGGGACACAAGTTGGAACTAACTGTGGCATATTCGATAGAAGCACAAATGAGAGGTTTAATGGGTGTGACAGATCTAAAAGAAGGACAAGGAATGATATTTGTTTATGACACACCACAAGTTTTATCTTTCTGGATGAAAAATACGTTAATACCTTTAAGTATAGCTTATGTTAAATCTGATGGACAAATAGCAGCCATACAGGAAATGTACCCAGAACTAGGCAAACCAGACTGGGAATTAAAATCTTATCCTTCAAAAGAAATAGTTAAATATGCAATAGAAGTACCTGCAGGATGGTTCGAAAAAGTAGGAGTGAACCATTCTACCAAGATAAAAATACCAAAGGCCTTAAGATAGTTATTTCTTTTCTGTTTGTACTACTGGTTCTTCTTTTTTAGGTTCTTCTGCCTTTATTTCTTCCTTGGCCTCTTCTTTCTTTGATGAATTTTTCTTGTCCTTTTTCTTGTCTTCTTTTTTGTCTTCTTTCTTAGGTTCTTCCACCTTTATTTCTTCTTCCACTATAACGACTTGTTCAACTTCTGGCTTTACTAGACCTAAACACTTTGAAAGATGTGACTCAAGTTTTTTATAAGCTAAAAGGTTCTTGCAATCAAAAGTTGATATGGCATTAGAACCACCCATTATTTTACCGACCCAACAAACACAGGCATTGGTATCTATATAGTAATATAGATCATCAATATCCAAATCTGCTTTAATTATTTGTGTGCCCTTTTCATCAAGGTCCACTTTTACCATTTTAGATCCTGAAGCAAAAACCACAGAAGATAATAAAAGAGATAACAAAAATAATTTTTTCATAATTCCTCCTATATTTTAAGGACTCTATATCCAGCTAAATTCGTTGTAAATATTTATTAGATAATTTTATGCTAGTGAACAATACGAACATGCTGATAGACATAATAATACCTATGGCAGTAAAAGTTATTGGAGCGCCCGCTTCTTCTGCAATATAGCCTGATATAAAGTTGCCAATAGGGCTAGCCCCTGCAAAAACAACCGTATAAACACCCATAACCCTGCCTCTGTATTCATCACTAGAATTAAGCTGCAACACAGAATTTGCGACAGTAAAGAACCAAAGGTTAAAAATACCACAAAGAGCAATAAATAAAGAAGAACTATATATGTTCCTTGTAAAACCAAGGACAACAAAACAAAGACCTAAAAAGAAAGAGCTGAACATCAACGTTCTTGGTTTTGGATTAGAACCTCCAAGTATAGATACAGAAACAGCACCTATAAGGGAACCAACCCCTAGTGAAGAAAGAAGTATCCCAAACCCTTTTTCCTTTAGACCCAGAACAGTTTTAGCAAAGACTGGTATAAGAACGTTGTAATTAAAACTAACTATCGTTACAAAAAGTATTATAAGAGATGTTTTGAACAAAACAGGGTTCTTATAAATATAATTAAGACCATCAACTATTTCTGACAATATCGACGAAGCTTTGAGTTTTTTGTTCTCTATTACGTGAGTAGTCTGTATCATAAACAAACTAGCAATTACACTTATAAAACTTATGCCATTTATAAAGAAACACCATTCAATGCCTATACCTGTCATTAGTATCCCTGCTATCGCAGGACCAACTATTCTCGCTGTATTGAATATTGCAGAATTAAGACCAACTGCATTAACCAAATCTTTTCTTCCAACAAGCTCTATTACATAGGCTTGCCTTGCTGGCATATCAAGTGAGTTGGTGCATCCTAATATGAAAGCTAAAAGGACAACATGCCAATATACAACTACACCCATATAGACAAGCGCAAAAAGTACAAAGGCTTGCAACATCGCCATTATCTGAGTGAAGATAAGTATTTTCTTTTTAGACAATTTATCGACTATAACACCTGCGAACAAAGAAAAGATCATGGTCGGCAGGAATTGCATTGCGCTTACTATACCTAATTTCAATGGTGAATTCGTTATAGTATAAACAAGCCATGCTTGAGCCATAACCTGTATCCACGTACCTATTAGTGAAATAACCTGACCAAAAAAGAAATATCTATAATTCCTGTGATATAAAGAATGGAAATTTTTGTATACGAATGATTCTATTTTTTCGAACATAAAACACATCCCTTTTGAATTGATCACAGCAAGAAGAGCGGTAAGCCGGGTTCTGTTTTCGACAGTCATTCCTCTAGGCTTTGTGTTGCCACAAAGCTCAAGCGATCTACCCGCGTACCTCAGATGAGCAATCTTACTACGTACGCCTATTTGATCTTGCTCCGCGCAGAGCTTGCCTGATTTCACTACAGCGACCTAAGCCCTGTACATTCTTTCTGTTGCGCTAGTCCTCACCTCACGGTGGGTGGGCGTTACCCACTGCGCTGCTCTATGGAGCCCGGACTTTCCTCTTGGTGTTGCCAAGCGACTGTCCGCTCTTCTTGTAATTAGTTGTTTATATAAATAATTAATCTCTGGCAAGACGGACAATGATAAACCTTATCAGCCTTTACCACCTGGTTGCAGAATTGCTTTGGCAGGGCCATATTACAAGCCCCACACCTTTCTGACATTATTAAAGAAACACCGACACCATTCTTTGTATCACATGCTTTAATGTACTTGTTCCTTATATCGTCAGGGATGTCAGACATAACTCTCAATCTTGAGTCCTGTATGTCTTTTATTTCTGAATCCAATTGATTTGTTGCGTCCTTCATTTGCACCAAAAGTGTCTCATACGACCTAACTGCTTCTTTTAATTCCTTCTCTATCGCCAACATTTCTGTCATCAGTTTGTCTGATTCAGCGTTAAGGGATTGGTGTTGATCATTTAAACTTGAAACAGCTTTCTTTAGCTGGTTTACTTCTTTAAGTGCTGCTTGGTACTCCTTGCTGTTCTTAACTGAAGCAAGTTTTTCTTCCGCCCTAGAAAGCTTGGCTGTTTCTTCACCGAGAACATCAGCGACATGCTTAGTCTTTCTTGAACCAGCTTCTGCTTCTGTACTCTTGGTCCTTAATTTTGATTCTGCTTCTTTAAGTTTTTTAAGAGCTTCGTTGAGTCCTTTTGGGGGGAGCTTCCTCTTGTTAGACAAATCCTTTATCTTTTCGTCTATCTGTCTTAATTTATTAAGCACTTCATAAAGGAGAACCGACATATTCCCTCCAAAGGATCTTTGGGTGGTGGGCCCACTAGGACTCGAACCTAGGACCATCCGGTTATGAGCCGGATGCTCTACCAACTGAGCTATAGGCCCAAAAGACTATAGGCTTTATAGTAAAAGGTTAAAAAAATCGCAAGAGCTTTTTACTCTAATTTGAACCCTCTACAAAAGGCTTTAATTTCTTTGATCTGCTCCTTCTCCTGAGCTTCTGCAAAGCCTTTGCCTCTATTTGCCTTATTCTTTCTCTTGTTACATCAAAATCCTGACCAACTTCCTCGAGGGTGTGGTCACTTTCTTCACCTATTCCGAACCTCATTCTTAGGACCTTCTCCTCTTTTGGAGTAAGGGTTGAAAGCACTTTTCTTGTCTGTTCAGAAAGATTAAGGTTTATTATTGCCTCAGAAGGAGAAACAGCCGTAGTATCTTCTATGAAATCGCCAAGATGTGAGTCTTCTTCTTCTCCTATTGGGGTCTCTAAAGAAACTGGTTCTTTTGATATCCTGAGTACTTTTCTTACCTTATCTACAGGCATTTCCATTCTTTCAGCTATTTCTTCTGGTGTTGGTTCTCTTCCTATTTCTTGGACTAGAGCTCTTTGTGTTCTTATTAGCTTGTTTATGGTCTCTATCATGTGAACAGGTATTCTTATTGTTCTTCCTTGGTCTGCAATAGCTCTTGTTATAGCCTGACGTATCCACCAAGTAGCGTAGGTACTAAATTTATAACCTCTTTTATATTCGAACTTATCGACCGCTTTCATAAGACCAATGTTCCCTTCCTGTATGAGATCAAGGAACTGTAGGCCTCTGTTAGTATATTTTTTTGCAATACTTATAACCAATCTCAAGTTTGCCTCGACCAATTCGTTCTTGGCCTTATCTGCCATCTTCTCGCCTTCTATTATCTCATGGCAAAGACCTCTTAATATTTGAAGCGGAAGTTTTGAATCAGCCTCTATTTTATCAAGAACCTTTTTGTGTTCCTCTATTAATAGATTTATCTCGTCCATGTATTCAACTGTAATGCCGAGCTGTTCTTTATATTGTTTCTCTAGTTTAGAATTCTTCCTTAAAGCATTCTTGAGTTCATTAAAATCTTTAACGCTGTTAACCTGCACCTTTCTTAATTGTCTTCTTATTGCAAACTCTGCCTGTTTTATCTGTTGATAGTAAACTTTGAATTTGCTTATTATTCTGTTTATGGTCTTTCTGTTAAGGTTTATCTCCCTAAAAGATTCCCTCATTTTTGCTTTATTGCTCTCTATTTCATCAAGTATCTTTTGTTGTACCGCTGCTTTTGATTTCTTTGCTTTTTGATCTAACGAAATGTTTGCGTCAAACATGTTTTGTATCAGATCAATACTTTCAAGTATTTTTTTCTCAAGAGTGATTTCGTTTATGGAATTTTCCATATCGTCGCCACCCTTAACAAGATCAGACACCCTGTAACGACCTTTCCTTAACTTATCCGCAAGGTCAACTATACCACTTATGCCAAGCTCAGAGTTAAAAACAACATTTAATATCCTGTTCTCACCCTCTTCTATTCTTTTTGCTATTTCTATTTCGCCGTCCCTTGATAACAAGGAAACTCCACCCATTTTCCTTAGGTACAGTCTTACTGGATCACTAACTTCTGAACTTATCGTCTCTATATCGTCAAGAAACCCTTCTGTAAGTTCTGTCTCCTCACCACCTGTATCTTCAACTATATAATCTTGGCTTGATTTTATTTTTTGATATTTCTTTTCATTCTCGACTATCTCTATATTGCTTTGTTCTATAAGACTAAGAATGGCATCTACTTCTTCTTTGTCCATTATGTAGCTTGATAGACCGTCGTCTATTTCTTTGAATGTTAAGAAACCTTTGTTAGAGCCCACCGTTAGAAGCTCTTTAACAGTAACAACCTTTTCTCTTTCAAAACTGGATTTCATGCGTGCTCCTCCATGCTTTTTGTCAAAACACCAAGCAGTGGCTTTAAGCGCTCAATGTCTTTTATAATCGCCTCATACTCACGTAAAGACTTTTCTGTGGCTCCGCCTTCTTTTATTTTGTTCAAAAGTTCTTTTTTTGTGTCTTCAAGATAGTTTATCTTAAACCTCATCAGGCAAGCCGCAAACTCTTTGTCTGGGTCGTTAAAATCATTTTTCTTATCTAAAAGACCCTTTGTTATAAGGTCTTCTATCCAATACTGGCTCGTTGCCCTTGATATCTCTATCCATACGGACACATCCATAATCGGATTTATTAAATAGGTTTTTTTTACTTCTTGTAAAATATTGGACAGATCCTGAGGAATAAAAGTAGACCAATCCTCGTCAGATATTTTTTCTATAAGTTCTGGTTCAACAAAAAGACAGGACATCAATCTTTTATATATCTGAGGTACCTTTATCAGTTGTTTAACAGAGATTTGCTTTTTTTGAACATCAGAAGGACTTGCCGCCTTTGTGTGTTTCTTTAATAATATATTCAGTTCTTTTGTTGGAATCCCGCTTCTAAAAGAAAGTTCCTTTATCCAAAGGGTTTTGCTCACAGCATCTGGCATCATACCTATATAATCCAAGATCTCTGACGTACTTCTTGATATGGAATCTGGGTCTTTTTCTCTTGAAAAACGCTCAACTATTACAACAGAAAGCAACGGACCGGCTTTTGATAACATCGTTAGTAATTCATCTTTTCCATATTTAAGAACAGCTTCATCTGGATCAAGCTCCTCATCAAGGAAAAGTGCGTCAACCTTTATCCCCTTCTCAAGCAACATTGGTAAAGATCGTTTCGCGGCTTTTATTCCAGCTTCATCTGAGTCATAAAAAAGGACGACCCTTTCTGTGTATCTCTTTATTAACTGGGCCTGTTTGTCTGTAAAAGAAGTCCCAAGAGTTGCTACAACATTTTTTATACCAGCTTGATAGAGGCTGATTAGGTCCATATACCCTTCAACAACGACAGCATAACCAGTGTCCCTTATATACGATCTCGTTTTATTTAGCCCATAAAGAACATCCCCTTTTGTATATAACTCGCTGTCTTTTGAATTTATATATTTTGGTGAATCTTCTGAATCTTTGATTAATCTTCCACCAAAAGCTACAACATCTCCTGAGTGATTCTGTATAGGGAACATGAGCCTGTCTCTAAAAGTATCATAGTATTTACCGGTTTTTTCTTTTATTAAGCCAAGTTCAGAGGCAAGCGCTAGCGAGATGCCTTTCTTAACGAACTCAATATATAAAGCGTCCCACGCTGTACCAGAATAACCTATACCAAACTCTTTTAATGTCTCTAACGAAAGCTTTCTTTTTAAAACATACTTGTAAGCGTCAGAGTTCTTGTCGCCCAAAAGATGTAAATAGTGGTCCCTTGATATTGTGTTTATGTTTATAAGTTCCTGCCTTCGACCCTGTCTTACGGCATAGTTTTTGTCAGCATGCTCTGAAACAGGTATTTTAACCCCTGCTATGTCTGCAAGTTTTACGATAGCTTCGTAAAAAGTCATGCCTTCTGTTTTTTGTATAAAACTTATTACATCCCCGC
>JAKIZQ010000039.1:5696-8848 GCA_022707945.1 Bdellovibrionales bacterium | reverse complement strand
AGAAAGAGGACTTTTATATTCTAATATAGATAAATTCATGGACGAGGCTGAACACGCAAGAAAAGAAAAAGAGAGCGGACAATTCAACCTTTTTGGTGATGCCACAAAAACAGGCAAAAACGATACTGACATACTAGATAAGAACAGAAGCACTTGGACAAAAGCAGAACTTTTATCTTACGAAAAAGAAATAGTGGGTTTTTATGTATCTAGTCATCCAATGGAAGTATATGAAGAACTTTTAAGGGCTTCTTGTGTACCAGAAATCTTTTCTATCCAGCAAATGCCCTCTGACAACTCTTTGATAGCAGCAGGTATAATCACTTTACAGAGAGAAATAGCTGGGGAAAGAGGTGTTTTTGCAGTTTTTTCCCTTCAGGACAAAACGGGAAGCATTGAGCTTGTAGCATATTCCAGCGTATACGAAGAGATGAAGAGAAAAGGTAGTTTTAATGAAAAACCAGTTATATGTAAATGCAGGGTGTCCGATAACGCTGGAAAAAATAAATTGATATTAGAGAACATAAAAGAAATAGAAGATAAGGACTTTAGTCTTAGTCTTAAGTTCAATGGAACCAGTCTTTCTAAGGACGATATTAACGAATTGTCTAAAAAACTAGAAGTTGGAACTGGTAATGTAAGTGTTAGTATGGAGCTTGTATTCCCTAATGAAGGGGCTGTCGAGTTTGAACTTGGGAAGATCAAAATAGCTACAGGTAAAAAGATATATGACAATATACGAAAAGAACACAAAAAGGATGCGAGGGCAAAGTGGCATATAGATTTTTGATATGGTGCTCTGCTCTTATTATTTCTACAAATCTTTTTGCAGTTAATGTTATATGTAATGGTCTTGGCCTTGACCGACAGACAGCCCTTAGTAACTCAAGTGTATCATGTGTAAGGAATCTTCTTTCAAATCTTTATGGAGAAGAAAATATCAGGAATAATGAATTTAGGTTAAGTAAGGTCTATTCTGAGGCAGACTCTTTTATAAGTAGCACTAGAATAGTATCAGAAGGCTTTGACCCAGAAGTCAACTCATACACAGTTAATATAGAGGCTGTAGTTAATGAAAATGACCTTAGAAACTATTTAACAGAGAATGGGATAGTTTTAATGACCGAACAAACTCAAAAAGTACTTCCACTAATCGTAGAAAGAAATTCTTCGGAAGGAGCTGGTTCTTTTTGGTGGGGTACAGTAGGAAAATTTGAATCAAAGAAAAGTTTATCCGATATAGAGAAGGCCCTTGCATCATATTTATCAAATAGTAATTTTATACTTATAGATCCTTTTGAAACAGAACTTTCTGCTAGGGTTCCAGCTTCTTATAGATATATGGAAATGAAACTTAGCGAGTTGTCTGAACTTAGTAACATATTTGGAGCGACAATGGTGGCTTCTGGCTATGTTTGGACAGTTTGTAAAAGAGAGAACAATGCTAGTAAAAGTACTTGTGAGACCACTCTTTCTGTACAAATGGTGTCGTCACAAACCTCTAAAATACTAGGTGCAAAAAGGACTACAGAAAAGTGGGTTGCAGAAAAAGAAGAAGAGGCAAGAACTGTAAGCAGGGCAAGGGCATGTAAGATAGTTGCAGAAAGTTTAATATATCAGTTGTCAAAAAAATGGGACAAAAGGAGTGCTTCTAACTTCAAGGTCTATATAAAGGGAGTAAGAACACCTGCTACTTATTCAAAACTAAGGAAATGTATGCTTGGTAATCAAATAGCAGGATTATACAACGTCGTTGACAGATATCATGCAAGAGGCCTCTTGGTCATGGAGGGTGAACGTCGTTCTAGCGTTAATGTAATAGAGGGTTCATTAGCCTCAAAATGTTTTAACGATATAGATTATGAGCTTATACAAACCAAACAGGAAATGATAGAGTTTAGGATATGAAACATCTAATAAAAGAACTTGGTAAGATAAATTACGATGCTGCAGAAAAGTTACAGCTAGAAGAAAGAGAGCGCGTAAAGAACGGAGAAAGTAGTGGTACTATATTCTTTTTAGAACACCAACCAGCAGTCATAACCCTTGGCAAGAATGCAATAGAATCTAATATATTAATTCCAGAAAAGTTTCTTGCCACTAAAGGTTATGATGTAAGAAAAGTTTCTCGTGGTGGGGATGTGACCGTTCATGAACCTGGGCAACTAGTGGTATATTTTGTTCTTCCCTTAAAACCAAAAGCTGTAAGGGAATTCGTAGATGGAATAATGAAGGCAGTTATAAGTTCACTTTTAGAGATAGGTGTTAAAGCCAGTTTTGATGATAAAAAACCAGGGCTTTGGGTAGAGGATAGAAAAATATGCTCGGTTGGTTTTGATCTAACTGGAAGGGTAAGCATGCATGGAATAGCACTTAATGTATGTAACACGCTTGAAGGCTTTAGTTTGATCGTACCGTGTGGACTAAGTGGTGTAAAAATGACATCTATTTCAAAAGAACTAAATAAGTCTGTAAGCGTTCAAGAAATATCTTTAATATTAAAACACAATTTATAAAGAATTATCTATGAACTAGATAGTCTAATTAGGACACGGAGCCTGATATCCATAGGGACAACGTGTCCTAATTTTAATATCTAAGCCTATTTATTCTCAATTATCTTGTGAGTATTAGCGTTGTGGTATATTATTGCCAGTGTTCTTGAATACAGCTTTTTAGGAGGAATTATGGATAAGGATTTTGTTAAGAAATCGTTGAAGGACCTTGCTTCGCTTTATGCTATTCCGTCTTATGAGGACTCTGTAAAAAATTACATCATGAAGAACCTAAGGGAACCAGAGCAAAGATGGAAGTTAATAATTTGGGTTGTCTTATTGTTGAGTTCGAGGGTAAAAACCCAAAAAAAGGTAAAATAATGATTGATGCACATATGGATGAAGTTGGTTTTGTTGTTCAATATGTAGATAAAAATGGTTTCTTAAGAATAGTTGGATATGGAAATATAGACGCCAGAGTTGTACCAAGCCAAAAATTAGTGGTTCACACAAGTAATGGTAAAACTTTTGATGGTGTAGTGGGTATGCTTCCACCTCATGTTACAGCGGGTAAAGAAGCCACTGTAATACCATTGGATCAACTTTATGTTGATTGTGGATTTAAATCTGATTCAGAAGTTGAAAAAGCAGGAATAA
>JAKIZQ010000039.1:0-5686 GCA_022707945.1 Bdellovibrionales bacterium | reverse complement strand
ACTTATGAATGGTAGATTTAGCTCAAAGGCACTAGATAACAGGGTTGCTTGTGCAGTTCTATTGGGCCTTGCAAAGCATTTACACAACACGATAACAGAAAGGAATATAGTGCTTTCTTTTTCTGTACAGGAAGAAGGTGGTCTTAAAGGTATTGCCTCTGTAGTACAAAAAGTAAAACCAGAGTATGCCCTAGTTGTTGAATGTACAACAGCTTGTGATGTCCCTGGAGTATCTGATGAAAAGAAAGTTGCTAAAATGGGAGCAGGAATAGCTTTTACAGTTGCTGACAATACAGGATATATATTACCACAAACAGTTGAACATTTAATAAAGACAGCAAAATCCAAAAAAATAAAATATCAAATAAAGACCCCAAGGTTTGGTGGTACTAATGCTGGTGCTTTATATGGTGCTTACGAGGGTGTAAAAACAGGTATTGCGGCTGTTCCTTCAAGATATATACATTCTCCTGTTAGCGTTTGTGAATGGAGTGATGTTTTTGCTATGTTCGATTTCGTTAAAGCGTATTCAAAATCTTTATAAGGAGCACGTATGTTATTCATCTTTACCCTGATAACTCCTTTGCTCATGGCTACTTCTACAAGCCCAGAGCCGGTTGTAAAAGCAAAACCTCCTGTAGAAAAGATACAGTTGAATACACCATATGAGCAAGAGATAAGGAACTTAGCGGTAAAGATAGAAAGCTTAATGTCTTCGGCTATCATAAAACCTGAATTTGAGGATGAGTATCTTAAAAGCACAGATCTTCCTGTTGCATTAAGAGAGAATTTTAAACTAAGGTACAGATCGCTAAAAGATGTAAATAGAATGAAAGAACTAGGCAGAGTAAGAGAGTCTGGCAATGGGTATTTAGAAGTAGACGAGGGCGCTTCTGTAGATGAAAAAGATAAAGTACGTTCTGAAAATTCCAACAGGACAGAGCTTTACAGCCTCATAGCAAACACTTTAAACATTAGTGATGAAAAGGACAAAACAAGGATTCCATTTATATATAGTGACGTTATTTCTAACATAAAAGACTACGCTTTCGCAGAAGATCTATCAAACACAAAAAAAACAAATGAGAACATCATAACGTCAACTCCAACTATTTATAAATATGATATGGTAAAAAATATCCTTTTTAAGACGCTAAAAGAACAAGCCCTTGAATATGATATAAAGGAACAAAAGAACTTTAATGGTTCTGTAACAGTTAACTACAAGTGCAATAATGCAGAAAAAAGGTCCTTCATATTAAAACTTTGTCAAATAAAAGATGGAAAACTTAAAGATTGTAAAAATTCAGATGAAGCTTCTTTATATTCCACTATCAGCGATGGTAGTATGGTCTGGGTAGAAAAGGGTTTGGACAAGAAGAAAACCTTGGTAATACCAGACACAAGAAGCGAGGACCAATATATTAGGCTCTGCCCAAATGATGAGCAGGATTTTGGATTTATAGAGAGATTATCAAATAATTTAATATTAGAGGAAGAGCAGGAAAAGATACGCATACAGGAAGAAAAAAAGAAAAAAGCTGAAGAAGCAAAAAAGAAAGCATTAAAAGATAAAGGAAAAAACAAAAAGAAAACTAAGAATAAAAAGAAAAAATAAGTTCGCTATTGACATAGTTTTTAAAGAAATATACTTGTTCGTAATAAATTTAAAAATTCGGAGGGAGACCCTTAAATGAAGAAACTTTTTTTAGTAATGGCAGTTGCTCTTGTTTCAACAACAGCTTCTGCAGCAATCAGTGAAAATCTATGGAAATTTGAGCCAACCGTGGGCCCTGTTATCGGCATCAGAAACTGGGGCGGTACTCAGTTTGGCATGAATTTCAAGATAGGCAAGGGAGGAGACGGTTTTAGTGGACTTCTAGGAATGGCTTTTGCTGGAGCTAACAACGCTCAATTCAAGCTTGGTGCAGCTTACGACATCCCATTCTATTTTACCTTCTCAAAGAAAGAAGATTTTTCTGTTGGTCCAACATTTGATGCAGGAATGCGTTTTGGTTTTGGAAAAGTAACTATGATAGACTTCCTAAACATTGGTTTTGGTTGTAGAACAACGTATCAAATATCAAACAACTTTGGTATTGTAGCAGATCTAGTACATTTTACGACTTCATTCGTGGGCTGGACTAAAGGTAATGGTGTAGATGCGGACTTCTTAATTGCCTATGATATGCAATTTGGTGTGTTCGTTTTATTTTAAGCAAATAAAGTTTACTATAAATAAAAAGCCTACAGGTTTAAGACCTGTAGGCTTTTTTGTATAAAAACTCTTTACTGTTATAGATACTAGTATTAATAATTCTATATTCAAAATTCTAGGGGTATAGGAATGGACTACGATCACAAAACAATTAGCTTAAAATGGCAAAAAAAGTGGGAAAAAGAACACTCTTTTAAAGTAACAGAAGATAACTCCAAAAAGAAATATTATTGTTTAGAAATGTTCCCATATCCTTCTGGAAAACTCCATATGGGTCATGTACGGAACTATGCAATTGGAGATGCTGTAGCAAGATATAAGACCATGAGAGGATTTAATGTTCTACATCCTTTTGGATGGGATTCTTTTGGTCTACCAGCAGAGAACGCCGCTATAAAACATGGAGTACATCCAGCAGAGTGGACATACAAGAACATAGACACAATGCGAGGACAAATAAAAGCATTAGGGTTTGCATACGACTGGGACAGAGAGGTAACTACCTGTAGACCAGAATATTACAGGTGGGAACAACTCTTTTTCATAAAAATGTATGAAAAAGGTCTGGCATACAAAAAGAAAAGTTCTGTTAACTGGTGCGAAACCTGTAATACGGTACTAGCTAATGAGCAGGTCCAGGATGGCAAATGTTGGCGCTGTAGCAAAAATATCATTACGAAAGAAATAGAGCAGTGGTTCTTAAGGATAAGTGATTACGCCCAAGAACTGTTAGACGGTCTAGACACCTTAACCGGTTGGCCAGAAAGGGTTAGGACCATGCAAAAAAACTGGATAGGCAGATCAGAGGGTGTAGAAGTAGATTTTACAATTAAGAACAGCGATAAAAAACTAAGGATATATACAACAAGGCCTGACACCATATATGGCGTTACCTTTATGAGCATTGCTCCAGAACATCCAATGTTAAGTAGTCTTTGTAAAGGTACAGCACAGGAAAAAGAGGTTATTGCTTTTGTTGACAGGATGAGGCGTACTAGCAAAATAGAACGTACTGCAGAAGGCGGTCTAAAAGAGGGTGTCTTTACAGGTTCTTATGCAATAAATCCTTTGAACAACCAAGAGGTCCCCATTTATACGGCAAATTTTGTTCTTATGGATTATGGTACAGGAGCGGTAATGGCTGTTCCTGCACACGATACAAGGGATTTTGATTTTGCAAAAAAATATAAGATCCCTGTAAAAAGAGTTATATTCAAAGACCCTGCTAACGAAGAATTAAACTCTGCATATACAGAGCTTGGCACGATGGTGAATTCTGCAGAATTCGATGGGCTTAATAGCGACGTAGCTATGCTTAAAATAGCAGAGCACATAGAAAAGAAAGGTTTTGGTAAAAGAACGGTTAATTACAGACTAAAAGATTGGGGAATAAGCAGACAACGATACTGGGGTTGTCCTATACCAATAATATATTGTAGCAAATGTGGCGTAGTAACTGTACCGGAAAAAGAACTTCCAGTAGTACTTCCAGAGGACGCAAAGCTTTCAGCGATAGGGGATGATCCGTTGTCGAAAGTAGAAAGTTTTGTTAATACCAAATGTCCAAAGTGTGGAGGCTCTGCAAAAAGAGAAACAGAGACCATGGATACCTTTGTAGAATCCTCTTGGTATTATGCAAGATATACCTGCCCAGATGATGATAAGAACGGCATAGATAAAAAGAGGGCTGATTATTGGCTCCCAGTTGATCAGTACATAGGCGGTATCGAGCATGCCTGTATGCACCTTCTTTATGCAAGGTTCTTTCATAAGGTATTAAGAGATATGGGATACCTTTCCAGTAACGAACCAGCCACTAATCTTTTAACACAAGGAATGGTCATTAAAGACGGTAGTAAAATGAGCAAATCACTGGGTAACGTAGTTGATCCAGATTACATAATAGAGAAATATGGAGCAGACACAGCAAGAATGTTCATGCTGTTCGCTTCTCCACCAGAAAAGGACCTTGATTGGAACGATAAAGGCGTAGAAGGTTGTCATAGATTCATATCTCGTGTTTGGCGTCTAATAGACAATAATTTAGACATCATAAAACACCCATACAAAATGGATCTACAAGAAATTTCTTCAGAATCAAAAAAACTAAGAAATCTTACACACAAAACGATAAAAAAGGTAACTGAGGACCTTGATGCTTTTGGTTTTAATACATCCATCTCGTTCATGATGGAATTGGTCAACGAATTGTATAAACTAGATATAAACACACTATCAAAAGAAAGTGATAAAGCCGTGTTTAAAGAGACCTTTAATGCTTTAGTACTAATGTTGTGCCCCTTTGCACCACATACAGCTTGTGAACTATGGGAGCTTATGGGGAATAATACCGATGCGGCTAAAGAGGCTTGGCCAGCATTTGATACAGAGGCTGTAAAGGATGATAAAAAGCTGGTGGTTATACAAGTAAACGGAAAACTTAGGGGTAAGATAGAAGTGCCTGTTGGGACTTCGGAAGAAAACGTTAAAGATATGGCATTTAACGAAGAAAGTGTTAAAAAACATCTAGAAGGAAAGGAAGTAAAAAAAGTAATTTATGTGGAAGGTAAACTGCTTAGCATTGCTGTTAGTGGTAACTAGCTCCTGTAGTTACAGTCTAACATCTTTAAAGAATCCGTGGGAAAAGGACGGTATAAAAACCGTTAGTGTCCCTGTTTTTAAAAATCAAACCATGGAAGGTGGGGCAGAGGTAGATTTTTCTAATTCACTCAGGCTGTATCTTACTTCAAGAAGCGGAAAACTAAAATATGTTACTGGCTCTGCAGACGCAAGAATAGAGGGTGAAGTGCAAAAGATCACACTCAATCCTGCTAGTATCCAATTTGGAACACAACAAACAGAGGATCAAGGTGGGCTGCCTAAGGATAGATTGCTGGCAGTTAGTTACACCCTGTATGCAACAGTAAAACTTACCATGATACGAAATAAGGACCAAAAAGTTCTTTGGAGCAGTACCTTTACACAATCAAAGAACATGAAAAGCGGTGCATATACAGATCAAAGAAGGACTTCTAACATATTCATAAAAGAAAGTGCAAAAAGAGAGACCATTAGGGAGCTTGCAGATACCATGATGCTTTTGGCCGTGGATTCACTGCTAACGGAGTATTAAATGGCTAGAAAAGCAAGCACACAGAATACAGCAGATTTTCTTAAAGAACTTAAAGATCTTTCAAAGCTGTCAAGTGAAGCTAGCTCTAGGGAACGAGTAATATCGTCACTGAATAGGGTATATCTTATTCATGGTGAAGAATATTTCATAAGGGAAAGAGCTACAAAAAGGTTAAAAGAAATAGCTCAACACCTTGGTTTTGGTATAGAGAGGGTTACTTTTGATAAGATAAACATGGAAGATTGGACCAGCTCTTTGTACGACGTATCAATGTTCAATCCTGCCAAACTCGTCATAGCCTCTGAACTGTCTGATCTTAATGAGGCACAACTTGA
>JAKIZQ010000038.1 GCA_022707945.1 Bdellovibrionales bacterium | reverse complement strand
AAGCAGAAGCCACAGAGGACCTTATCCCTACTGGTTATGAAGAACAAGAAGATGGGATAGATAATGAACAACAAGGAACTCCTTTAGAAGAAGATCAACTTCTTAACGAAGAAACAACAGATGAACAAGGTGAACCTGTAGATGAATATGAAGATTCAATAAATAAGATACGAAAGGGTAGGTAGTTATGAGAAAAATAAAGACCATGATTGAACCATTTAAAATAAAAATGGTAGAACCTATTAAACAGACGACAGAAGAATATAGAAGAGAAGTTCTAAAAAACGCAAAATTTAATCTCTTCAATGTAAAAGCAGAGGACGTGCTTATAGATCTTTTGACTGACAGTGGTACTTCTGCAATGAGCTCTATGCAGTGGGCAGAAATAATGAACGGAGATGAATCATATGCAGGAGCAAGAAGTTTTTTTGCTTTTGAGAAGGAAGTAAAAAACCTTACTGGGTTAAAACACATAATACCGACTCATCAGGGGCGTGCAGCAGAAAAAATATTGTTTTCCATAATAGGTGGAAAAGGGAAAACAGTTATAAGCAATACTCACTTTGATACTACAAGAGCCAATGTTGAATATTCGGGATGTAAGGCTTTAGATCTTGTTATACCAGAAGGTAAACAGGCTTCTTTGGATCATCCGTTCAAAGGTAATATGGATATTTCAGCATTGGAAAAAGCTATAACAGAGATAGGTGCAAGTAATATACCTGTGGTGATAATGACCATAACCAACAACGCTGGTGGAGGACAACCAGTGTCTATGGAGAACATTAAAGCTACAAAAAAAGTTTGTGAAAAACATGGCATACCTATGTTCATAGATGCTTGTCGTTTTGCAGAGAATGCATTTTTTATAAAAAAGAGAGAAAAAGGATATCAGGACAAGACACCATTAGAAATATCGAAGGAGATGTTCTCTTATTGCGACGGTGCTACTATGAGTGCAAAAAAAGATGCACTGGTGAACATAGGTGGTTTTCTTGCACTCAACAACGACGAACTTGCACAACAAGCAAGAAACATGCTTATACTCACTGAGGGATTCCATACATACGGTGGGCTTGCAGGTAGAGACCTTGCAGCTATGGCCCAAGGTTTAAAAGAAGTTGTAGATGAGTCGTATCTTGCGTACAGGATACGTTCTACAGAATATGTTGGAGAAAAATTAACAGAGAAAGGTGTTCCTATAATATTACCTCCGGGTGGACATGCAATATTTGTTGATGCAGCTGCAATGTTACCTCATATACCAAAGGACCAATATCCAGCACAGGCTCTTGCCTGTGAACTTTATGCTATGGGAGGCATAAGAGGTGTAGAGATAGGAAGCGCTATGATGGACAGGGATCCAGAAACAAAAAAGAACAGACCAGCACCGATGGAATTGGTGCGTCTTGCTATACCAAGAAGAGTGTATACTCAAAGTCATATGGATTATGTGATAGAGATACTCGACATAGTTAATAAGGAAAAGAACAGTATTCGTGGTTTGAAAATGATATATGAAGCTCCTGTATTAAGGCATTTTACTGCAAAGTTTGAACAGGTTTAATATTAATGTCATCAGATATACTTAAAACCTTACACGGTGACATAGAGTTACCAGTTTTTATGCCGGTTGGTACCAAGGGTACAGTTAAGGCGATGCCACCGTCTGTATTAAAGGAACTTCAAGTTAAGATAATACTCGGCAATACGTATCATCTTTATCTACGTCCCGGGAATGAGCTTGTAAAAAAACTTGGTGGTCTACATAAGTTTATGGGATGGGATGGACCAATATTAACGGATAGTGGTGGTTTTCAAGTTTTTAGCCTCAATGAATTAAGAAAACTAACAGAGGACGGTGTTGAATTCCGTTCTCATATAGATGGGTCTAAACACTATCTTACTCCAGAGCTTTCTATTCAAATACAGGATGATCTTGGTGCGGATATTAAAATGGTTTTGGACGAGTGTCCGCCATATGGAGCAGACAAAAATTACCTCGAACGTTCTTTGGCTTTAACTACAAGATGGGCCAAGAGGTCAAAACAAAAGTGGCAAGAACTTGGTTCTAACGGTCGTCTTTTTGCAATAGTTCAGGGAGGTATGTATCCTGATCTTAGAGAGAGAAGTTTAGATGAGTTGCTTGAAATAGGTTTTAGTTCTTATGCGCTTGGAGGGTTCAGCGTTGGCGAACCAAAGAACGAGATGTATGAAGCGCTTTCCTCTGTTATGGAAAAGGTCAAAGAAAGAAAGATTAACACCCCTATCTATATGATGGGTGTTGGCGAACCAGAAGACATATTATTCGCCGTTAAACATGGGGTTAAGATGTTCGACTGTGTTATTCCAACAAGGAATGCAAGGAATGGCGGTCTTTATACTTTTAATGGCAAAGTATCTATAAAACAGGCAAGATATTCCGAGGATCCTGAGCCACTAGAGCCCGGGTGTGATTGTTATACATGCAGGAATTTTTCTAAAGCCTACCTTAGACACCTATATATGTCTGGTGAACTGTTATCATATTACTTGAACACACTGCATAACTTAAGGTTTTTCATGCGTTTTATGGATATGCTTCGTACATCTATTAAAAATAACGATTACGACCATTTTTATGCTGATTTTTTGAATAATTATAATAAAGATAATGTCTGATAAAATTACTTAAATGGAGGACCACAATGTTTACTTTACTTTTTCTAGCTACTAACGTTTATGCACAGGCCGCTACAGCACCTAAAGGAGCCATGGGCATTTTGAACATGTTAATGCCTTTTGTCCTTATAATAGTTATTTTTTACTTTTTAATGATAAGGCCACAACAAAAACAAAGAAAACAACATCAGCAATTCTTGGCAGGATTAAAAAAGGGAGATGAAGTTCTAACTTCTAGCGGGATAGTAGGAACAATTTATTCTGTTTCTGACAAACTTGTCACACTTGAACTAGAGGGAGACGTTAAAATCAAAATGTTAAAAGGTATGATAACTGCTAACGCAAAAGATCTTGTAAAGGAGTAAAATATGTTTAACGCAAAATGGCGTTTTTATTTTGTAATAATACTTATACTTGGAAGTTTATGGGTTACATCCCCTATCTACATTTCACAAACTAAGGCACCTTACTGGCTAACAAAATTAATGCCACCAAAAGACCTTAAGCTTGGTCTAGATCTTCAGGGAGGTACACATCTTGTACTTGGAGTTGATGTAGAAAAGGTGGTCGTTGAACAGGCAGACAGAAATGCTATTAAACTTGATGCGGTATTCAAGGAAAAAAATATTCCATTTGATAGCGTTAAAAGAGTTGGTGATACTAGTAGGGTATCGGTAAAACTTAAGAATGTTTCAGATGAGGATAAAGTTAGAGAAGCAGTAATTAAGTATACTGGTATGATCTTTTCAGCATCTGGTAATGGAGAGATTGTTTTTGATCTTAACGATGAAGAAAAATCATATATAAGAAAGAATGCAGTAAGCCAGACCATAGAGGCTATAAGGAACAGGATAGATGAGTTTGGAGTTAATGAGACGAGTATACAGGCTCAAGGTTCAGATAGGATAGTTGTTCAATTACCCGGAGTAAAAGATGTTACTAGGGCAAAATCTATTATTGGAAGAACAGCTAGGCTTGAATTTAAAATAGTTGTTAACGATCCAAATTTTGGAAAAGACAGAATATATAGTGCTGTTAATCAGGCTAACGAGGCTGGTGTTGTGTATGATGAAAAAACATCATATGCAGACTATGTAGATAAACTTAATGTTTGGCTTGAAGGTAAAATACCGTCAGACACGATGGTTCTCTTCGAAAAAAAGGTTGATCCATCAACTGGAAAGAAGTTTATGGAACCTTATCTTTTACAAAAAGCTAGTCCAGTTACAGGAGATGATCTTAAAGATGCTTATGTTGGATACAACAATGAATTTGGCGAACCATATGTTAGCTTCCAGATGAATACTAACGGTGCAAGGTACATGGAAAAGACCACCGGAGAGAATATCGGTAAACAATTAGCAATAGTGCTTGATAAAAATATTTATTCAGCTCCTGTAATCCAAGCAAAAATAAGTGATCAGGGTCAAATAACACTTGGCTCAGGAAGACCTATAAGTGAATTACAACAAGAGGCGGAAGACATAGCTTTAGTATTAAGAGCTGGAGCGCTCCCTGCACAACTTACTTTTGAAGAAGAAAGAGTTGTTGGTCCATCTCTTGGTAATGATAGTATAGAGCAAGGAAAACTATCTTTTATACTTGGAGCTTTGATAGTAGTTCTTTTTATGTTGATCTACTACAGATTTTCTGGAGCAGTTGCAGACATAGCTGTTGTGTTGAACGTTGTGATACTCATGGCTTTAATGATGCTGTTTGGTGCCACACTAACTCTTCCCGGTATAGCAGGTATAGTCTTGACCGTAGGTATGAGTGTTGACGCTAACGTAATTATTAATGAAAGGATAAGAGAAGAAATACGATCAGGGAATACTGGAAAAGCTGCCTTAGAAATAGGTTATGATAAAGCCCTCTGGACTGTCCTTGATGCTAATATAACTACAGCAATAGCTGGTATAGTGTTGTTACAATATGGAACAGGTCCTGTTAAGGGCTTTGCTGTAACTTTACTTATAGGTATCGCGACTTCTGTTTTTACGGGAGTATATATAACGAGATGGATATTTGAGTATCTAATAGAAAAAGGCTACTTAAGAAAACTTAGTATATAAATCTGGAGGAAAGCTTAATATGTTTAACATAGTTAAACCCAACACGAATTATGATTTTGTAAAAGCAAGTCGTATAGGGGTGATAGCATCCATTATAGTGATAGGTATAATGATGTTCGTTTTCTTTACTAAAGGCCTTAACTACGGTGTAGATTTTACTGGCGGTATAGAGATGCAGGTAAAGTTCGATGATGCTTCTGTTGATAGCCAAAAATTAAGAACTGTTATGCAGGAAATTAAATCTGGTGATGTTCAGGTACAAAAATTTAGTGATGCAACTGGAAATGAATACTTAATAAGAGTTAAAGGTTCAGAAGCTGATCTTAACGTTGTTACTAAGGACATAGAACTTAAACTTGAAACGACTTTTAATAAAGGTAGTTACGACATAAGAAAAATAGAGATAGTTGGTCCTAAGGTTGGTAGAGAGTTAAAAATGAGCGCTATATATGCCCTTATATATGCAATGTTGGGGATCTTCATTTATATAGCAATAAGGTTTGATTATAAATTCTCGCCTGGAGCTATTGTTGCTTTGATACACGACGTTCTTTTTACAGTCGGTATTTTTGCTATAACTGGTTATCAATTTACTCTTTCTACTGTTGCTGCTCTTTTGGCGATAGTTGGATATTCTGTTAACGATACTATAGTTATCTATGACAGAATACGAGAGGTAATGGATAAACACAAAGGGATATCTTTACCTATTATGATAAACAAGGCACTTAACGAAACATTGAGCAGAACTATCTTGACGACATTAGTGACTTTTCTTTGTGTTCTTATGATATTTATCTTTGGAGGTTCCAGCCTAAGAGATTTTTCTCTTGCTCTTGTAGTTGGAATGGTCTCTGGTGTTTACTCAACAGTTTTTATTGCTTCACCGGTAATACTTTTGATGGAAAGATTATTCGGGAAGAAAACAGCTGAGTAATGTCGAAATGTAAGTGGAATGTTATATCTGATATAACAAAAGAGGCTCAAGACCTTTCTATAGAGACTGGTCTTTCTATAATAGTATGTCAAATACTTTTGAATAGGGGTTATTCAGACAAGGCCTCTGTATATGAATATTTAAATCCTTCTTTAGCAAAACTTCCAGACCCATTTCTTTTGAGTGAGCTTGAAAAAGGTTCTAAAAGAGTTGCAGAAGCAGTTACTAGTGGTGAAAAGATATCTGTCTATGGAGATTACGATATAGATGGATCTACTGCTACAGCGTCTTTAACATCTTTTCTAAGGTCGTTGGGTGCGGATGTACTATTTTATCAGCCAGAAAGATTTGCAGAGGGGTATGGTTTTCACATTAGTTCTGTTGATGAGCTAAAGAAAAAAGGCGTGACATTGATCATAACAGTTGATTGTGGCACCAGCGATATTGAAACAGCAGAATATTGTATGAAAAATGGCATAGATCTTATTGTAACGGATCACCATAAAGTTTCTCAGGAATATCCTCTATCTTTTGCATTTATTAATCCTCATAAAAATGGAGAGGAAAAAGTTTTTTCTGATCTTTCTGGAGTGGGTGTCGCCTATTATTTTATGATAGGCATAAGAAAGATATTAAGGGATAAAGGATTCTTTAATGATAAGAAAGAACCAGACCTGAAAGAATATTTAGATATGGTAGCCTTTGGCACCATAGCAGATCTTGTCCCTATTCAGGGGATAAACAGGATACTTGTTAAAAAAGGTTTAGAGATGATGAACAACAATCCTCGTCGAGGTCTTAGTGCCTTAATAGAGCTTAGTAGTTTAAAAGACAAATTGACTTATGAGTCTGTTGGATTTGTTCTTTCGCCAAGAATGAATGCTGCTGGAAGAATGGGAAGCGCATCAAGATGTGTGGAACTTTTACTTACTAACGATGATAATGAAGCAAGAGATCTTGCACAGATACTTCAGGAAGAGAACAACAAAAGAATGAACTTTCAAAAAAGATCTTGGGAAGAGATTTGTTCTTTTGTTGAGACTATAGAAAAAAAAGATCCAGAAGCTTTTGCTAGAATGAACACTATCACTCTTAGCTCTAAAGATTGGCACCAAGGAATTATAGGTATACTTGCTTCTAAATCAGTTGATCGATGGTTTAAGCCTACTGCGGTGTTCACAGAGATAGGTTCAGGTATTTATAAAGGTTCTGCCAGGAGTGTTCCCGGATTAGATCTGTTTAAAGTTTTTTCTGAGTTTAAAGACATGTTTGAAGATTTTGGCGGGCATCAAATGGCAATTGGAATGAGTATAAAAGAAGAAAGGATACAAGAATTTAAACTTATTTTTGAGTCTAGTATTGAAAAACAGCTCAATTCTTGTCCAGCAAAGCAGACCTTAAATATTGATCTGGAGCTTAAGCTTGGTGAAATTGATATGAAAGTTTTGAATGATCTTTCAAAAATGGAACCTTTCGGAACAGACAATCCTGCTCCACTTTTTGTTTCAAAGGTAAAAGTTTTTGATAAGAAAGTCCTAAAGGGCAAACACTTAAAACTAAAACTTGAAAATGGGGCAGATGCCATAGGTTTTAATATGGGTAACTTGGCTGAAAACATTGGCGCTGTGACTGATATCGTTTTTAGGCCAAGCATAAATGAGTGGAATGGAACCAAGAGGATACAGTACGTTATGGTGGATATTTTATAAAAAGCTATTAATTACAAATAGTTATAGTCTGATATTTAGTGCTTGACCTTAAAACGTTTTTTTTGGTACAAAACTATTATAGGCAGTGATGTTGCTTATAAGAGGGGTTAATGACTTTTAATTTTAAAAGTACTTCCAAGTATAAATATTATTTTGACGAGAAGTTTTCTAAACACATGATAATAAAGCCTTTTCTTCATAAAAACAGGGTTTTTATAGCTAGTATATCTGCTATTGTATTTATGGTTTTTTCTTTATCTTTCTTTAGTATCAGAACCTATGAAATTCATGAATTGAACCAGCTTAAGGGATTTATAGCTGATTTTATGGAAGTAAAAGGAATGAAAAAACTTAATGATCATGAGATTGCTACTCTTGCGAAAGAAGTAAGACGTGCTGCTACACGATATGATATAGATCCGATGCTCTTAATATCTGTAATAACTGTGGAATCTTCTTTTGATAAACATGCAAGATCTCCGATGGGCGCAAGGGGATTGATGCAATTAATGCCTGCAACAGCAAAAACCTTATGTATGGAAATGGGTCTGCCTTATAATGATAAGGTTTTTACGGACATTGGCACGAATGTACATATAGGTACATATTATTTGTCAAAACTTTCATCCAAATATAATAATAATATGCAACTTTATTTGGCTGCATATAACAGGGGCCCTGCTCAGGTTGACCGTATGTTGAAGGAGAAGAACAGCATTCCCAAATCTTACTATTCCAAGATAGTAAAGACCTATCAAAAGCTGTCCTTATAAATAAACTATGTATGAAGTAAGGGTTCTTAGTAGATTTAGCTCCGCCCATAATCTAAGGAACTATAAAGGCAAGTGTGAAAATCTTCATGGACACACGTGGAAAGTAGAGCTTTGTCTTACCGGTGACAAGCTTAACAGTGATGGCTTTTTGTGTGACTTTGTAGAACTTAAAAAAGAATTAAATACTTTGCTAGATAGATATGATCATAAATACATCAACGAGGTAAAGCCTTTTGATACATTGAATCCAACTGCAGAAAATTTAGCCCGAGTAATATATGATGAGCTAAAACAAAAATTCAGCGGTTTACTTGAAGTGACCGTATGGGAGTCAGATGATGCACGGGCTGTTTACAAAGCCTGAGCCTTTAAAAGCTTTGGTGCTTTGTTCTTCCGGACTGGATTCGGTATACAATTTGTTGTTGGCTAAAAAAAGATACAATAAAGTATCTGTACTTTTTTTCGATTATGGACAAAAAGCTGCACCACATGAATATGTAAGAGTTAAAAAGATTTGTTCAATGCTTTCTTTGGAACTTATAAGGATAGATCTTCCTTGGTATAGGGGGCTTTCTTCTACCTTACTGGATTACTCAAGGAAAGTTACGGAGTACAAAGACAAACACCATGCAGACAATGACGACAAAATTGATGAGTGGGTTCCCAATAGGAATGGTGTATTTGTTAATATTGCTGCCGCTGTAGCTGAGTCAGACCATTATCATGTAATTGTTATAGGTATCAATAAGGAAGAAGCACTTAGGTATCCAGATAATAGTGTTAACTTTATGCAAGGGAGCGAGGAACTATTAAAGTTATCAACACTTAGTCATCCAAAATTATATTCCTTTTCTGCAGAATTAGATAAGAAAAGCATATTAAAAGACCTACATCCTCTCATGAAGGAGTATAATCTACCCATACAACTTGTTTGGAGTTGTTACGAAAGTTTCGAAAAAATGTGTGGAACCTGTGAATCTTGTGTTAGGCTTAAGGGAGCA
>JAKIZQ010000037.1 GCA_022707945.1 Bdellovibrionales bacterium | reverse complement strand
TATTACTGGTCTTATAGCTCACGAGCTTAATACTCCAATGCTCTTGATAAAAGGTTATACAGAATTGATGCTGAAAGAGGCTCAGAACAATAATCTTGTAAAACAATCCCTGGACGGACTAAGGCAGGGTGTTGATAGGCTTGAATACTTTATTAACGAGATAGTGGACATAGCAAAACTTGAAGCAGGGCAATACAGTGTCGTGCAAGAAGAATTTGATATAGCAAATGTGGTCAAAGGATATTTTCCAGATGCTATAAGAGGTAAAAAGGCCTTACTTACAGCGAATAGATCCCTAGTTAGCTCTGCGTTAAAGAGAGCCTCAGATTATGTTTCTAAACTTGGCATAATAAAAGAAGAAGCACAAATAAACGGCGATTTTTTAATTATAAAAGCTACCTGTAATCCATATAGCGAGTCCATTCCACAAACCCAACCAGAACTATTTTTTGAAGTGGAACCAAAAGGCGATCTTATGAATTATAGTTCTTCTGCCTCTAATCTTGAATTGGTATACGTTGCCGCGGCGTTCAAGGCACTTGGTTTTAGCCTTAATGTAATGCATGAAAAAGACAAGACCAGAGTTGAGATGATAATCAGCGGCGTAAAAGAAATAACTCTATAGGTTAAATATGTTCCTTCACTTGAGTCTACGGTTTTGACCACACTAAAGCCTCGCCTCACTAAAAATGCAAATGTGCATTTTTTTAACGCTCGCCTCAGCTAGTGTGGTTCCCAAAACCTCCGACAGTTCGTTCAGGAACATATTTAACCTAAATATTTATATAATATTTTATTTTGTGGAGATGAATTCTAGTAAGGTTGAGGCTTTTGGTTTAAGGGCGTTTATGTCGCTGTTGTTTAAGATCACTATGTTGGAACGAAGCATTTTTTCTCCAGCGCTTAACTGGGTCTTAAGCATTTTTTCAGCTTGTATTTTTATTGTTTTATATCTGTCTACGATGCTGTTTATTATCTTTGATAAATCCCTGTGTACAACCACAGTATAATCACAAAGGTTTTCTGCTTTGGCTTCAAACAGCAGTGGTATTTCTATAGCCAGTATTTCTTTGTCCTTTAGAGAGGAAATTGTCTTTTTAAACTCATCTATTACAAGCGGGTGTAATTTTTCTTCAACTTTACGACGAATATCCTCGTTGTTAAAAACAAGCTCCCTTAACAGTGTTTTGTTGAGTTCTTTATCCTTATCTATTAGGTCCGGTATTTTTAATTCCTTAAGTGCCTTATAACCGGCTCTATCTTTTTGGCAGATATCAAAAACTATTTTATCTGAGCTTAGTGTTCTTATACCAAGGCTTGCTAGAGCCTCTGTAAAACTGCTTTTTCCGCTTGCAATACTGCCAGTTATTCCGATTACTATGGGTTTCATACAAAGCGGAGTATACCACGTTTTTTAATTTGACTAAATGAAGCCGTATAACTATATTAGCGTGGCTTGCCCGGATGGTGGAATGGTACTTAAAATCCCTCGGTCTGAAAAATGGCTGTGTGAGTTCGAGTCTCACTCCGGGCACCACATCTTGCCACTTCTTTTTTCGTAAAATTTTGTTGTACTGCGGACTCGCTTCGTTGCGGCGTATATTCAGATACGCCTCACTCGCTCGCCTTGTACGCCTCCTTTTACGAAAAAATCTGTGGCAATCTGTTCATGTATATCTGTAGTCGTCTCGGTTCGCGCCTTTCTCGTATAAAGCCAAAATACTCGTAAAAAATCATGTAGCATATGTCTTGGGTTCGTTTTTCTAGTATAAAGTCAAGATACTTACATATTAAAGGGGTGGATAAAATAATCCTTGCATTATGGGTATGAATAATGGTACTAATGCCAAGAATAAATTTTGTGATGTCGAAGATTGAATAAATTTCTCTTTATCGGCTCTCACAAGAGATCCTAAGGAGGGATTTAAGAAATGGAAAAGAAACTTTACGTAGGGAATCTTCCTTACAGCGCAACAGAAAATTCATTGAACGAACTTTTTTCACAGTACGGTGAAGTCGTATCAGCGAAGGTAATCACAGACAACGACAGTGGTCGTTCAAAAGGATTTGCATTTGTTGAAATGTCAACAACTGACGAAGCTAAAAAAGCTATTGAACAGTTGGACAACACAGAACTTGAAGGAAGAAACATCAGGGTTAGTGAAGCTAAACCAAAAACAGACTCACGTTCTGGTGGAAACAACAGACGTTGGTAAACGATAATTAGTTTTATCAGAAAAAAGGCCGTCCTTGAAAAGGGACGGCCTTTTTGTTATTTAAGAATGTATCTACTTAGCACTCGGTTATGTTAACAGCCAAACCACCCATAGAGGTTTCTTTATACTTTACCTTCATGTCGTGTCCTGTAGCCAACATGGTTTTTATTACCATATCCAAAGAAACATAGTGTTTACCGTCACCATCTAGGGCCATCCTACTTGCGTTTATGGCCTTTACAGCACCCATAGCGTTTCTTTCTATACAGGGTATTTGGACCAATCCATCTATTGGATCACAAGTTAGACCAAGGTTATGTTCCATTCCTATTTCTGCCGCGTTCTCTACTTGTTCTGGACTGCCTCCAAGAGCTTCTGTTAAACCTGCCGCCGCCATGGAACAGGCAACTCCAACTTCTCCCTGGCATCCGACCTCTGCACCAGAGATAGAAGCATTGGTTTTATATAACATTGCAATAGCACCAGAGCATAAAAGCATTTTATAAATCCCGTCTATAGAACTATTGGAGCAAAAATTAATATAATAATGCATTACTGCTGGGAGTATCCCTGCCGCACCATTGGTGGGCGCTGTTACTATTCTGCCACCATCTGCATTTACCTCGTTTACAGCAAGAGCATAAAGATTTACCCAATCGAGTTCCCTGAGTGCATCGTTGCTGTTATTCTTCTTTTTTAATTTGTTATACATTTCATAGGCTCTTCTTTTTAACTTTAATGAACCTGGGAGTACGCCTTTTTTCTTACAACCATTTTTTACACTTTCTTGCATGGTGTTCCATATCTTGTCTAATTTTTTGTAAACATCCTGTTCGCTGTTCCAGTGTAACTCATTCTCAAAGACTATTTGGCTTATTGACTTTTTATTTTGGGCACACACTTCAAGCAGGTCTTTGGCAGATCTAAAAGGGTATTTTAACTGTATTTTATCTTTTTTGAATTTATTCATTACAGCGGCTTTTGCTCCAACAAGAAAACCGCCACCAGTTGAATAATATATTTTGTTGTAAATGGGTTTATCGTCGCTATTATATGCTTTGAATAAAAGTCCGTTTGGGTGGTGAGGAAGCGTTTCTTGAGGCTTGTATATCATGTCCCTTTGTGGAATAAAGTCTATGGGTTTTCTACCAAGCAATAGTATCTTATCTTTCTTTAGTATCTCGTTAACTATTTCGTCTTTTTTGTCTACATCTATATCTTCAGGGGTGTATCCTTCTAATCCTAGTAGTAATGCCTTGTCTGTTCCATGCCCCCTGCCAGTGGCCGCTAAAGAACCATAGATGTGTATTTGTATCCTCTTGGTTTCCTCAAAAATGTCATGTTTTATTAACTTTTTCTACAAAATATTTTCCAGCCCTCATTGGCCCAACTGTATGAGAGCTAGAGGGCCCAATACCGATGTTGTAGATATCAAAAATACTAATGTTCATGAAAGAGATGCTAGCATTAAGAGTGTTTGCTTGCAATTGACTTAAAAAGAAGGCAGGGATAATTGTTCTTTGATGTTCAAAAAAATATATATAGAGATAACCAACATCTGCAATCTTGATTGTGATTTTTGTCCAAGTGCTAAACTTAATAGAAAGAAAAGATCATTGAGTGTTGATGAATTCAGAACCATAGTAAAACAGGCAAAACCCTTGTGTGAAGAGCTTTGTCTTTATTTGATGGGAGAGCCTTTGTGTCATCCAGAACTTGAGAAGATACTGAATATATGTCTAGAAGAGGGCGTTAAGGCCCAGATAAGCACCAATGCTATACTTTTAAACAAATATAGTGAACTTCTTCTTAAGAGTAGGGCGTTAAGACAGATTAATTTTTCTTTACAGGCTAATAAAGAACTTAAGGATATTCTTTGTTTTTGTAAACAGGCTAACGAATTAAGACCAGAACTTTACATTAACTTAAGATTGTGGAACGTGGGTGTAGAAGATAATGAAGAATTACTACGGGAAATAGAGAGCTCTTTATCTATTACAATAAATAGAAACATAGACGTTAAGTCGATTAAATCTAAAAGGATATGGAATAATGTTTTCTTACATTTTGATTCAAGGTTTGAATGGCCGACATTAGACAAACCACTTTTAAATAATAAAGGGACTTGTTACGGTATGGGCTCTCACATAGGTATACTGAGCGACGGGACTGTGGTACCCTGTTGTTTAGACAGTGAGGGCAATATTTCATTAGGTAACTGTCTTAAAGGGGCTCTTTCAGACATTTTGAACAGTGATAGGGCAAAAAATATAAAAAAAGGTTTTGATAATAACACTCTTATTGAGGATCTTTGCAAACGTTGTACTTATATACAAAGGTTTTCTAAAAAAGCTTAGTTATGTCTTCTTCTTTCCCAGCGGCTATTATTATGTCTTCGTGAGAAAGTATGGTGTCTCCACCGGGTGCCATATCAAAATTATATGAATTTCCTGTTTTCTTTTTTATACCGATGATGTTTATGGAAAATCTTCTTCTAATATCAAGGTCCTTTAGTTTTTGGTTCTGTAATTCTTTTGGAGGGTGTGCTTTTATTATCTTAAAGCCACTTTCAAGAGGTATGTAGTCTATTACGTCTGGATCCACCAATCTGTCTGCCAAATGTTCTGCCATTTGTTTTTCTGGATCTACGATAAAATCTATTCCCATCATCTTAAGTAATTTTTCATGTTCTGGGCTATGGCACTTAGCGACTATCCTTTTTATTCCAAGATCCTTTAATATTACGCATACAACAAGGCTTGCTTCTAAGCTTTTGCCTATACTAACGACAGCCTGATCCACGTCTGCGGGGATTATCTTTTTTAACATTTCCTTGTCTGTGGCATCAACTTGTATGGCTTTTGTAACCACGTCTCTGAGTATAGATATCTTACCCATATCTTTATCTATGATAATTACTTCTTCACCTTTCCTTGAAAGGCTTAAAGCAAGATTGTACCCAAAGTATCCGGCTCCAACTATTAGGTGCTTCATCTTTTTTGTTCCCTCCTATCCTACAAATATATCTTCTTCTGGGTAATTAAATCTTTCTTCTTTTATCGAGAATGCAAAGAAAGATACTATTGTTAAAAGGCCAGTTCTTCCAAAGTACATTGTCGATATTATTACAATCTTACTTGCTTCACTGATCTTATCACTTATGCCTGTAGAAAGTCCAACGGTGCCAAAGGCAGAGATTATCTCAAAGACCAGTTGATCTAATCTTAGTTGACCTGTAGCAAGTGCGTGTCTTTCGAAGAGTGAGATCAAAATACTAGCTATGAAAATCCATACTACTGCCAGGATGCTTAAAAGGACTGCTTTTTTAACTACTGGTTTTGGAATGGATCTTTTGAACATGAAAACATGTTCTCTATTCTTTATACTGGCTGTAAAAGATTTTATTAATACCCAAAAGGTAGTTGTTTTTACTCCACCACCACAGGATGCAGAGCTTGCTCCTATGAACATTAAGGCTCCAAATAATAAAAGTGTTGCTTGGATAACACTAGCAAAAGAAATACTGTTAAAGCCGGCAGTTCTTGCTGTTACTGATTGAAAGAAAGAGATGAGAGTGCTTTCCATAAAAGTATAGGACGCTAATAGTTTGTCATGTTCAAATATAAAAAAACTAATGGCACCAAAAAGTATTAGCCCACAGCTTACAAGGAACGCAGATTTTGTATGGATAGAGAAGTGGTATTTTTTAAATGATATTTTCTTTTCTTTTATGTTTTTTAGCATTTCTATTATACAAAAATACCCTATACCGCCTATGAATATCAGCAACATTAATGTAAGATTTATACCTACGTGAGTTGAATATGTTTCTATGTTGTTAGAGGAAAGGGTAAATCCTGCATTACAAAAGGCAGAGATAGCAGTGAATATACCTTTGTATATGGCCTCAGCAGTTCTGTAATATTTGGTAAAATAAAAGCTTAAGAAAGTGGCTCCTATGAGTTCAACAAAGAAGGTTATTAATACAACGTAAAGCACTAATCTTTTTGTTTTTATTTGCCTATCCATGGTCAAACTTTCTTCTACTACGGATTGGTTCAGCATAGAAAACTCTCTTCTTGTGGCCAGCATTAAAAATGCTGAGAATATAGTTATGCCGATTCCGCCTATTTGGATAAGAAAAAGTATTATCATTTCACCAAAAGTGGTGAAAGTATAATCAACATCAACAACTGTTAGTCCTGTTACACAGATAGCACTAGTAGCTGTGTAAATTGCATCTATAAAACTTATTGGGTTATTTATTGATACTGGTAAAAATAATATTAAACCACCAACAATTATAGCTACGACGTAGGCCGACAGTATATAAAGATATGGGTTTTTGTATAGCTTGCTTAACATTTGAGCTTATTGTCTTTTAGGAGTCTTGTTTTTGCAAGTACTTCGTGGTCTAATTATTGTTACTATGAGGCTTAATGATAAACTTTTGTTGGAATGTAGAGTGGAAACCATGCGTGCAAGTGGCAAGGGTGGTCAGCACGTTAATAGAACAGATAGTGCTGTTAAATTAACCCATATCCCTACAGGTTTAACAGTTAAAGTCCAGGAAAGCCCAAGCCAGCACAGAAACAAAGCCATCGCTCTTGAACTGCTTAAAAGAAAAATTGAAGCATATAGAAAGATAAAAAAACCAAGAAAAAAGACAAAAAAACCATCCAGCGTTAAAGAGAAAGATCTGCAGACCAAGAAAAAGCATTCTGTGTTAAAGAAAAACAGAAGAAAAGTCCTAAAAGAAGACCTCTAATAATGTAAAAAATTTATACACTTGTCTTGTTTTTTTTAACAAAGCTTTAATTTAATAAAAATCTTTTAATATTATACCTATTAGCTTGACTTAATGCTCTAAAAATTGTAAAAAATACCGAAGTTTGTACTTATGGTTTTTTATACTTTTTTATAAGAAGTACTTGTTAACCATATCTGAACTTTGGATTTTTCAAAGTTGGCTTGTTTATTGCAAATTGTTCTTTTTGGAGGCTCGATTTCCAGATGTTCATTTGTGTGACAAAAATAAAGACTCTGGTGTTAAGTTCCCTGCTGATAACTTGTATCTTTTTTTCAAGCAATCTTAATTCAGCTGTAAATTCAGATGATATCCCTGACGGTTATGATCCAGCGATGAGCGATCCAGAGGAAAAGCTTAGTGTAGAGGAGCGAGTACAAAGACAAATATCTGAATTTTTAGAGACAGTAAGGAACACGATTCCAGAGAATAATGAAGCCTATAAGGACTTTTATAGGAAAGTATATTCCTTCCAGAAAAAATATGCTGAGTATCTAAAAAGATATTATAAAGCCATCGATATTATGGAACCGATGGTCTTTGAAACAGACAATCTAGGATTGCAGGACCAAATATTAAAAGAACAGTTGGGTTATAACTCAAAAGATTTAAGCAAAGAATTGAATGAGCTTAACGTTATATTAGAGTACGATATCGAACAGGATATAAAAAATTATTACAGAGAGCTTACACTAGAAGAGATCAAGAATGGTCCAAAGGATTACGAAGAAAGGTATGAGGGAAAACCTTTAACGGAAGTAGTTCAAGAGGCAGTGAAGGAGTTAAAAAATTATAAGAAAGTTTGGGATAAATATGCAGGAAAAATGGTAGAGGCAAAAAGCAGGATAAGCAACAAATCAAGAAAATTTGTTAACCTAGCTAATACCAATTCAGCGATGGACCTTGAATTAAAGGGAATAAAAGGTCTGCCACAAATGATAATGTTCGAGGAAATACAATCTTATGCTCTGCAGGATAGAGAAGAAAAAATATCCAGGATACGCAGTCAAGGGATAGATGCTTCTGTATTATTCGTAGAGGCCTTAACTAATATAGAGAATGATGCGAGTCTTAAGAATAAAGAAAAAATAAGAAAGATACGCACAGCAAAGGCCTATATATATGGATTGCTGGAAAAAGAGAAAAGAGACGCTGATAATGTTAACAAGATGATATCCAAGAGTGCAATGGTTAAGGCTCATCTTGGTTCGGCTATTAATATGTATTTTGCTATCATCATAAAAGATGCATTCAATATTGCTACTCAAGGCAGGTTCCTTACAGAAGAACAGCGAGCCATATATGTAGAGAAACGTGGAGACAAAGAAGTCTTTAAATATACCTTTAGGGAGTTTTGGTACGATACTTTCAAACGATATCTAGACCCAAGCAAAGAAGAATTTTGGCAAACACACATACCTTTTGCTTCTTTTGTTCTTGGCGCAGAGGCTGTAAGGGCTATACCAGCTCCAAAATTTGTTAAAGGCCTCTATAGTTATTGTAATAAGGGTATGTATGGTTTTGGTGGGAATATGCTCAGAGGAGTAGTTGGATATACACTCTCTATGGGTATAGGTGCAAAATTATCAGAGACCGTTGGCAGTGTAATGATATTCTGGGATGAACTTGGATCAGAGAATCAGGAAATAAGTAACCTTGCCTCACAAATTGCCGCCAAGACGGTGGTGGACCCAAAGGCTTGGGCTGGTACGGCAAAGTTTGTTTTAGCTTTTGGTATGATGGATCTTGCTTTGTCAGCTCCTTTAAAAGCAGGACAGTTCTATCTTAAAATGAAAAAACTGAATAAACAAAAGTGTAAGTGGCTGTACGATGATATACAAAATTATTCATTCAATAAATTGAACAGCCCTAAACCTTGGTATCAGAATGGAGCTATTCGCTATACCACCTCTATATTCAGAAATTCAATAGTGTTTATTGGAGCCCAGTTTATAGAGAACTATTTGCTTGATAGCTGGTTCATGAAAGGGACCATAGATGCTTATAATAAGGAAGTAGAGGCTCTTTATTCTGCTTTGTTCGATGCTGAACTACAGATGTTAACAGAGAGCTTGCTAGATACAAAAATGACAGGGGAAAAAGTAGAGATAGTCTTTGATAAATTGGGAGGCTACTTGTTCTTAAAAAATCTAGTAAATGGATTACGTTATGAT